>JBILRH010000103.1:0-6446 GCA_044372715.1 Sediminibacterium sp.
TCAAGAATATGGAGGAAGAGGTTTAGGAAGGTTTGCTGTTACTAAATTTGCCTTGAGTTTGTATGGCCCAACAGATCATCGCGGTGGAGCATTTTCTTATCGTTTTTTCTACTTGATGAACAATGCCGCATCATTGCCAACAAATGCTAATATTAATACAACAGCAACATGTACTACTCCTGGATATACCTCGGGCCCTTCAGGAGGAAGACTTGGAGTTGATACAATTCGTTTAAGTATCAACTGCGATGAACCTGCGCCAAATGCTACAGCAGCTCCTAACTGGCCAAGTATTCGCAAATGGGATTGGGCGCCAGCTGATACAGCTGATGTGCAAAATTCATCCAATTTTAATGATCAGATTTATTTAAGGTTAGCAGATACTTATTTATTGTTGGCTGAAGCACAATTCAGATTGAATGACTTGGCAGGTGCTGCTGCAACCATTAACATTATTCGTGCTAGGGCAAATGCAACTCCGATTACGGCTGCTCAAGTAACACTGAATTTTATCTTAGATGAAAGGTCAAGAGAATTGATTTCTGAAGAGCATAGAAGATATACATTGTTAAGAACAGGTACTTGGTTTACAAGAACGCAAGCCGGTAATAAGTACGCTAGTTCAAGAATTGCACTTCGGGATTCTTTATTACCCATTCCGCAAAGTGTTATTGATGCTAACCTTACAAAGAAAATGCCTCAAAACGCTGGGTACTAATTTTTTTAATTTGGATTAATCAAGCAATGAAGGATGGGGTGGCGTTGCTACCCCATCCTTTTTATAATTTAATACTAAAGATTAATAGTATGAAAAATGCGTCCCTTCTTTTTTGTTGTTTAATTTTTAGCGGATCGATTGTAAAAGCTCAAAAATTAATTTTTAAAGATTCTATAATTGTTGAATCTAAAATTTGGAGCAGGGATAGCAATCGGAATATTCAATATTCTGATTGGAAAAAATTTCCTTCTCATACCATTGAGTCTATCAAAGGCTATACACCTATAAATCAATTAAAAATTAATAAATACGGAGGTGATTTAAGTAACAAAGTAAATAGACCTGGATTTTTTGCCATCTCAAAAATAAATGGCAGGTCTTGGATTATTGATCCGGAAGGGAATTATTTTTACAATATTGCCATCAATGGAGTTCGACTGGGTAAATCTCCAGACAATGAAGCTGCCTTTGCCAAAAAATTCGGTAATAGTCAAAAATGGATTACAAATTCGAAAAAAATATTTGATGACAATGGCTTTAACACAACCGGATCATGGTCGGATATAGAAGCGATTACTCAATACAATAGTAACAATGAAAAACCAATTGTTTATTGCACACAGTTAAGCTTACTTAATACCTATGCTCAAAATCAGAAAAAGAATAATAGTCAATCCAATTATCCAATACTGGCTTATGTTTTTGATGATGGGTTTAGAAACTGGTGTAACAAAAAAAATGAATCCCTTGTTAAGTTCAGTAAAGATCAAAATCTATTCGGCCATTTTTCCGACAATGAACTTCCTTTTCAAGACAACCTTATTGCCAATTTTCTAGAAATTAAGAACCAACAAGATCCTGCTTATCAAATAGTGCGTAAATGGATTTCGGACAAGAATATTGATACAGCAAAAATTACCAAGGAACAAAAAGAGGCATTTAGTGGATTTGTAGCTGAATTGTATTATAAAACAGTTGCGGAGTCGATTAAAAAATTTGATCCAAATCATTTGTTTATTGGAAGTAGGTTACACGCTGCAGCAAAAAACAACCCCTTTGTTTTAACAGCTGCTGAAATATATTGCGATATTATTTCAATCAATTATTATGGTAATTGGGAGCTAAGCAACAAACACAGTCAACAATGGGCTTCATTGAAAAAGCCTTTTATTATTACAGAATTTTATACAAAAGCAGTAGATTCAAAAATGGACAATATAACTGGAGCAGGTTGGTTGGTGAAAACACAAGACGAGAGAGGAATTCACTATCAAAACTTTTGTTTAAATCTATTGCAAAATCCAAATTGTGTTGGTTGGCATTGGTTTAGATACCAAGACAATGATCCCAATGATCCAAGTGCAGATCCTTCTAATAAAGATGCCAATAAAGGTATAGTCAATACTTTTTATGAAGTGTATAACCCATTATTAAGTAGGATGAAATCTTTAAATGAAAATGTATATCAACTAATCAAGTATATTGATAAAAAATAAAATGCCCAAAATGCGAAACTGGTGGATTTTTATTGCAGCAATGTTTTTTTTTACTAATGGCCTAATACTTAAAACTCAAGCACAGTCTACAATTAGTAAACTGCAAAAAGATGGATGGATTGATTATAATAAAAATGGAGTCAAAGATATTTTTGAAGATCCAAAACAATCTGTAGAAAAGAGAGTTGTTAATTTACTTAATCAAATGAATGTAGATGAGAAAACTGCTCAATTGGTTACTTTGTACGGGTATGGTAGAGTATTGAAAGATGAATTGCCTACTCCACAATGGAAAAATAAAATCTGGAAAGACGGTATTGCCAATATTGATGAACACTTGAATTCTACTACATTCAGGGCTTCTACCTTTACTAAGTATTCTTACCCTTATAGCCGCCACGCAGAAGCAATCAATACCGTTCAGCAATGGTTTGTAGAACAAACAAGACTGGGTATACCAGTTGATTTTACCAACGAAGGCATACATGGTTTGGCCAATGAAAAAGCAACAGCTTTGCCTGCACCAATTGCGATAGGAAGTACTTGGAATAAATCGTTGTTAAATCAAGCAGGTCATATAGTTGGAAGAGAGGCAAAAGCATTGGGATATACCAATGTATATGTTCCGATTTTAGATTTAGCCAGAGATCCAAGATGGGGTAGGGTGGTTGAATGTTATGGCGAAGATCCTTTTTTGGTTACCGAACTTGGAAAACAAATGGTTCTGGGAGTTCAAGCAGAAGGCGTTGCTTCTACGCTCAAACATTATATGGGGTATAGTGTTCCAAAAGGTGGTAGAGATGGCAATGCAAGAACCGATCCACATATTTCGCCAAGAGAATTGTTCAACATGTATCTCTATCCTTATGAAAGAATAATTAAAGAAGCGCATCCTATGGGGGTAATGAGCAGTTATAACGATTGGGATGGAATGCCAGTAACTGGTAGTCATTATTTTCTAACTGAATTATTGCGCAATAAATTTGGATTTGATGGTTATGTTGTAAGTGATAGTGATGCTTTAGAATTCATCTATTCTAAGCACCATGTAGCAAAAGACTCTGCAGATGCGATTAAAATAGCATTGGAAGCAGGAATGAATGTTCGAACAAATTTTCAAAATCCAGAAACCTTTTTACTCCCAGCGCGTAAATTGGTAAAAGATGGTTTACTCTCAATGAAAACTTTGGATGCTAGGGTAGCAGAAGTGTTGACTTATAAGTTTAAAATGGGATTATTTGATCATCCATTTGTAGATGATACAAAAAAAGCAGATGATATTGTATACAATAATGAAGCTAAAGCATTTAGCAAACAAATTTCTAAAGAAGCCTTGGTTTTACTTAAAAATGAAAAACAATTATTACCACTTGATAAAAATAAAATAACTAAAGTATTGGTAACAGGTCCATTGGCAAATGATACATTAACTTCTATGAGTAGATATGGCCCTTCGAATGTAAAAGTAATTTCTGTTCTAGAAGGGTTAAAAAACTATTTGGGTACTTCAGTTAATCTACAATATGCTAAAGGTTGCGAATCAACCGACGCCAACTGGCCCGAAAGTGAAATCTTTCCTACTCCCATCACTTCAAAGGAACAAGCTACGATTGATTCAGCTGTGGCAATTGCGCAAAATGTTGATGTTATAATTGCCGTAATGGGCGAAACAGAAAATCAATTTGGCGAGAGTAGAAGCAGAACCAATTTAGATTTAACTGGCCGTCAATTACAATTATTACAAGCATTGCATGCAACTGGTAAGCCCGTTGTGATGGTATTAATTAATGGGCAACCGCTTACCATTAACTGGCCGGCAAAATTTTTACCTGCTATCATAGAGGCATGGTGTCCTGGTGTTGATGGAGGAACTGCAATTGCTGAAACTCTTTTTGGCGATTATAATCCTGGAGGTAAACTATCGGTAACTTTTCCAAAATCAGTTGGTCAAATTGAATTGAATTTCCCATTTAAGCCAGGGTCTCATGCAGGTCAGCCCGGTGATGGTCCTAATGGTTTTGGTAAAACCAATGTATACGGAGCTTTATTTCCTTTTGGATTTGGATTAAGTTATACAAGTTTTAAATACAGTAATTTACAAGTGAGCCCCGAAAAACAAAACGGTACTCAAAAAATAGAAATCACGGTAGATATAACCAATACCGGAAAATACAATGGTGACGAAGTGGTTCAATTGTATTTCAAAGATGAAGTAAGTAGTGTTACCGTATACGATACTCAGTTGAGAGGCTTTGAAAGAGTTTCATTAAATGTTGGAGAAACAAAACAAATTCGATTTACATTAAGTCCCAAAGACATTTCTTTGTTGGATAAAAATATGAAATCGGTTGTAGAGCCAGGTGTGTTTGAAATATTAGTAGGAAGTTCAAGTGAAGATATTAGGGCTAGAAAAAAATTTATAGTAAATTAAAATTCACCAATATGTATAAAGTACATGGCTTTGGAGCAAATAGTAAAGATGATCAAATACATGAATTGGTGTTTGAAAGAAGGGAGATAGGTCCGGCAGATGTAAAGATTGATATTATGTATTGTGGGGTTTGTCACTCAGATATACATATGGCAAGAAGCGAATGGGGGCCATCTATTTACCCAATTGTGCCCGGTCATGAAATAGTAGGTAGGGTTACCGAAGTGGGGGCTGCTGTTACCAAATTTAAAGTAGGGGATTTGGCTGGGGTTGGTGTATTTGTAGATTCTTGCAGAAAATGCAATTGTTGTAAATCTGGATTGGAGCAATATTGTGATGAAGGAATGGTTCCCTCTTATAATGGTTATTACAGGGATGGGATTACGCCAACCTTTGGCGGATATTCATCTTCTTATATCATAGATGAACAATACACACTTCATATTCCATTTGAGCAAAACTTAGAAGGAGTTGCTCCTCTTTTATGTGCGGGGATAACCACTTATTCGCCACTGAAATATGCTGGTGTTACAAAAGGTCATAAGGTAGCTGTTTTAGGTTTAGGTGGCTTAGGTCATATGGCAGTAAAGTTTGCAGCTGCATTTGGTGCCGAAGTAACCATGTTAAGTACATCACCTTCAAAAGAAGCAGACGCTAAAAGGTTAGGGGCTCATCATTTTGTATTAACAACAGATAAAAGTCAACTTAAAAAATTGAAAATGCAATTTGATTTTATTTTGGATACCGTTGCAGCTGTTCATGATATGAATCAATACCTAGACTTATTAAAGATTGATGGTAAAATGTTGGTAGTGGGAATACCTCCTGAAGACAATCGATTCAATGCTGCTTCCATTATTTCAAAGCGTAGAAGCATTGTGGGTTCTATGATTGGTGGAATTAGAGAAACCCAAGAAATGCTTGATTTCTGTGCTACAAATAATATATACTCCGATGTTGAAGTTATTCCAATGGAATATATCAACACTGCGTATGACCGAATCATAAAATCTGATGTTAAGTATCGATTTGTAATTGATATGAAAACTTTAAAAAAATAAAATGGCAAGTATTTTCTCATTAAAAAATAAAACAATAGTAGTAACAGGCGGAACGGGCATTCTAGGGAATGCTTTTAATAATGCGATTGCTGAAGAAGGAGGCAATGTTGCTATTTTGGGAAGAAATAAAGTAGTTGCGGAAGAAAGGGCAAATGAGTTGATTAAATTAGGTGTAAATGCAATGCCATTGATTGCAGATGTATTAGATGAAGATGCATTGAAAGTTGCTAAAGATAGTGTAATTAAGCATTTTGGAAGAATTGATGGACTGGTAAATGCAGCCGGAGGAAATATTCCTGAGTCTGTTGTAAAACCAAATGAAGATATATTTTCATTAAATATAGATGCAATTAGAAAAGCACTAGAATTAAATTTAATGGGAACGGTTATTCCAACACAGGTTTTTGGGCCAAGCATAGCAGCACAATCTTCTGGCAGTATTGTCAATATTTCTTCAGCTAGTGCAACTAGGGCTTTAACAAGGGTTTTAGGGTATAGTTTAGGGAAATCATCCATTGATGCGTATACACGTTGGATGGCAGTTGAATTAGCCAATCGATACGGTGATAGAGTAAGAATGAATGCAATTATGCCAGGTTTTTTCTTAACAGAACAAAATAGAACGTTGCTTACCAATCCTGATGGCTCTTATACCGAACGAGGAGGATTGATTATTCAAAATACACCCTACAAAAGAATGGGTAACCCAGCCGAATTGAATGGCGCTTTAGTATGGTTAT
>JBILRH010000086.1:0-7498 GCA_044372715.1 Sediminibacterium sp.
AATTGCTCGCTACCCTTATTTTTGCAGCCCATTCCTTGAGAAATGGAAGGATTGCCTGATAGTATAAGGGTAGTACAACTGATTTTGGTTCAGTATGTCTAGGTTCGAATCCTGGTCGGGCAACAATTCAAGAGTTATAAGTGGTTGATTTTCAACCACTTATTTCGTTTAAAGAGGTCACGAAAACCCTTTTTCCCCTATTTGTTCCCCTATTTTGAGTAAAATTATTACCCAAACGTGTCAATTTTGAACGTAAATTCATTAAAAGAAACCAAAAAATGAAAGTAAAAAACTTGAAATTTTTCTTTTTTGAAATATATATTTAAACTCTACTTGTTTCAGATTAATTTTTCCAATGAGATAGCAACAACAACATTCTATTTGATATTTAAAAGGAATTAGTCATATTAAATTAAAAAATAATTGAACAAACACGTGAGATAAATGTTATATGAGAAAACAAAACATATGAAAAATATTTTTAAAGGTTCTATTGTCCTAATGATTTTTTCTTTAGCTATCGTTATTTTCAACATCAGTTGTGAGAAGGAGTCTATTGCTCAAACTAACACTCCTTTCGTTTTACCAAAAGCAACTTCGAATTCTCTAGGTGGAGTAATTGTAGGTTCTGGACTATCGGTCACTACAGATGGAACAATCAGTACGCAAAGTGCTGGGTTACTTGTTTTCGCAAAAGGCGGAGACAAGAGAAATGAATTTTGGATCTCAAAATATGATGGTTCAGGACAAGTTAAAATTACAATTTCCTCATTCCCTCTAACAGGTGAAATAGTAAAAGAAGGCATAAAATTATCTCCTGATGGGAAAAAGTTTTTCTTTGTTGGATATACAGCCAATGGTCAAATTACTAATGTTGATGGTTTGTATTCTTGTAATTTAGATGGATCAGGATTAACCAAACTTATTGACAACATAGATGAATTTTCTGATGTAAGATAAAATTAAAATTTAATTTCAAAAAAAACCTGACTCTCACGTCAGGTTTTTTTTACCCCAACTCATACAAATTCAATATCTGATTGGTTTCAAAGTTGGTGTAACGAAGTGTAGTTAAAACAATACTGTGTCTGATTAAACTACTCATTTTCACCAATGAGAGATGGCCCACATTCTCAAACACCTTCTTAATTGAACTAACTATAAATGTTTTTCGGAGAAGGTATAAGGAACAATTACCAATGTATTTTTAAGGTTTGTTCTGTGCTGAAATAGCAATAAACAAACCCTGTTGTCGAAGGCAACAAGAGGTATTTAGGTAATGCAATGCAGGTTTTTCAATTTCACCTATATTTTCTCTACCCTTTATAAAAAAACTTTCTTAAGCTTTCTTCCCAATGGGGTATACCAATACCAAAATCTACAACAATTTTAGTTGTATCTAACACAGAGTAAGCAGGTCTTTTTGCAGGTGTAGGATATTCATTGGTATTGATTGGAAATAGTGCTGTAGGAAGATCTGCCATTCGTTTTATGGCAACTGCAAAATCGAACCAAGAAATAACGCCTGAATTGCTGTAATGATAAATCCCAGCATGCTCATTGCCTCTTTGCAATTCATACAAAATGTCAATGATGGCTTTCGCTAAATCTGCTGCATAAGTTGGGCAACCGATCTGATCATTCACAATTTTCAAATCAGATTTTTCTTTCATTAATCGCAACATGGTTTTAACAAAATTATTTCCATGTTGGCTATACACCCAAGATGTTCTTATAACAATAGAAGAAGGATTGTTTTTTAAAGCTAGATCCTCCCCTACTAATTTTGAATACCCATAATAATTTACAGGATTTGTAACCGTATCCGTTTTATAAGGAACTGTTCCATTTCCATCAAAAACATAATCGGTAGATATAGTAATTAATTTACAATGCTGCTTTTCGCAACAACGCGCTATTTCCCCAACAGAAGTTCCATTAATAGTTAATGCCAACTCTTTTTCTGTTTCTGCTTTATCAACTGTTGTATAAGCGGCACAATTAATAAAATAGTTGGGTTGAAATTGTTCAAATAAAGGGGCAATAGTAGAAGGATCTGATAAATCCAATGTGGTTCTATCAGTAAAAACAAAATGAAATTCTTCTTCGAGAGTAGCAGCTAATTGTTGCAGCTCCCATCCTAACTGTCCATTTTTACCCGTAACAATTACAACTGGTTTCATCCTACTATTCTTTTGATTATTTTCCCGAACTAAACTCTTTTGGTTGCTTAGACCATTCTTCATGAGGCAAAGACTTAAAATAATCGTAAGTCTTTTTAAGCCCTTCTGCACGATCTACTTTTGGCTCCCATCCCAACAATTCCTTGGCCTTGGTAATATCCGGTTTTCTTTGCTTTGGATCATCCACAGGCAAAGGCTTGTAAATAATTTTTACAGAAGAGCCAGTTAATTTCAGCACTTCTTCCGCAAAATCCTTTAATGTAATTTCATTAGGGTTACCAATATTAACTGGCATAGAATAATCGCTCATCAATAAACGATAAATCCCTTCCACCAAATCATCTACATAGCAAAAACTCCTTGTTTGACTTCCATCACCAAATACAGTAAGGTCTTCTCCTCGTAAAGCCTGTCCAATGAAAGCAGGCAATGCCCTGCCATCATTTAAACGCATTCTAGGACCATAGGTGTTGAATATCCGAATGATTCTAGTTTCTACACCATGAAATGTATAATATGCCCTGGTAATTGATTCCATGAATCTTTTTGCTTCATCATATACACCTCTTGGACCAACAGGGTTTACATTTCCCCAATATTCCTCCGTTTGTGGATGCACCATTGGATCTCCGTACACTTCACTCGTAGAAGCCACCAACATTCTTGCATTTTTGGCCTTTGCCAATCCCAAACAATTATGTGTTCCTAGTGCACCAACTTTTAAAGTTTGAATAGGAATTTTTAAATAATCTATAGGGCTAGCTGGCGAGGCAAAATGAAGAATATAATCTAACTCACCAGGTACATGAATGAATTTTGAAACATCGTGATGATAAAATTCAAAATTGGGGAGCTTAAACAAATGTTCGATATTTCTTAAATCACCAGTGATAAGATTGTCCATAGCAATTACATGGTATCCTTCGTTGATGAAACGATCACATAAATGAGAACCTAAAAATCCAGCAGCACCGGTAATAAGTATACGCTTTTGAGACATATTTTAAATTTTAAGGTCTACCAACACTTTCGTAATGATAGCCCATTTCTTTAACAGATTTTACTTCAAACAAATTACGTCCATCAAAGATGGCTTTATGCTTTAAGTTAGCTTCAATTCTTTCAAAATCTGGTGTTCTAAACTCACTCCATTCTGTTGCAATTACCAAGGCATCTGCTCCTTCTAATGCTTCGTATTGACTACTTGCGTACTTGATTTTATCACCGATTGTAGCTTTCACATTGGGCATGGCTTCTGGATCAAATGCAGCAATAGTAGCTCCTGCGGCAGTTAATGCATCTATTAAATACAATGCTGGAGCTTCTCTGATATCATCGGTATTGGGTTTAAACGCCAATCCCCACAATGCAAAATGCTTTCCTTTTAAATCGCCATTAAAATATTGTTCGATCTTTGGCAATAAATGAAGCTTTTGTTTTTCATTCACTGCCTCAACTGCTTTTAATATTTTAAAATCATAATTCACTTCATCAGACGACATAATTAATGCCTGAACATCTTTTGGGAAGCAACTTCCCCCATAACCTATACCTGGAAAAAGAAAACGTTTTCCAATTCTATCATCGCTGCCAATTCCCCTTCTTACCATATCTACATCAGCACCTACCCGCTCACACAATTGAGCAATTTCATTCATGAACGAAATTTTTGCAGCTAAAAAAGAGTTTGCAGCATATTTGGTTAATTCGGCCGACTTCTCATCCATAAAAATGACAGGATTTCCCTGACGAACAAATGGTGCATATAAATCGGACATGCATTTTTTGGCTCTTTCAGACCGAGTACCAACCACAACCCTATCTGGCTTCATAAAATCATCCACTGCAACTCCTTCGCGTAAAAACTCAGGATTACTTACCACATCAAATTCACCAGCATAATTGGCAGCAATGGCAGCATGCACTTTTTGGGCTGTTCCAACGGGCACAGTACTTTTATCTACAATAACTTTATAGCCAGTTAATATTTTACCTAGTTCATTGGCCACTCCTAAAATATATTTTAAATCGGCAGCTCCACCTTCACCAGGAGGGGTTGGCAATGCCAAGAAAACAATCTCTGCATCTTTTACGCCTTCTGCTAAATTGGTTGTAAATACCAATCTGCCTTCTTTTAAATTTCGTAAGAATATTTTTTCTAAGCCTGGCTCGTAAATAGTAATTTCTCCATTAGACAATTTATTTACTTTGTTTTGATCGATATCAATACAAGTAACTTTATTTCCTGTTTCAGAAAAACAAGTACCTGTTACAAGGCCTACATAACCTGTACCTACTACTGCAATTTTCATTGATTATTGATTGATAAAGTTTAATACATGTTGAGTAATATACTGCAATTGATCATTTTCCATTTCAGTATGCACTGGCAAAGATATTACGCAATCGGTTAATTCATCTGTAATAGCTAAATGAATTTGAGGCAATCCAAAAGAAGCAAACATATCTTGCTTATGTCCTGGCACCGGATAGTAAATCATTGAAGGAATTTTATGTTGGGCAAGCCATTCGCTCAATGCATTTCTATCTGCATTCTTTATTTGCAAAGTATACTGATGGTAAACATGCGAACTGTATGGTGCAACAAATGGCGTTATAATTTTTGCATTATTAGCAAAAGCATTATTATAAAATGCAGCAACAGATTGACGTGCATTATTGTATTCATCCAAATGAGCAAGCTTAATATTTAATATGGCTGCTTGAATGGAATCGAGCCTAGAATTACAACCAACCAGTTCATGATAATATCTTTTCTGCTGACCATGATTAGCAATCATTTTCATTTTAGCCGCTAATTGATCATCATTGGTAAAAATAGCGCCCCCATCTCCATAGGCTCCCAAATTTTTGGAAGGGTAAAAAGAAGTAGCCCCAATTGTTCCGATTGTTCCTGTTTTTTTAACGGTGCCGTCCGAAAAAGTATAATCACATCCAATTGCTTGCGCATTGTCTTCAATTACAAAAAGATTGAATTCATTGGCAATTTTCATTATCTCCTCCATAGGAGCTGCATGACCATATAAGTGTACAGGAACAATGGCTTTTGTTTTTGGTGTAATTGCTTTTCTTACCGATTCAGGATCAATACAAAAAGTTGCAGGATCTACTTCAACAAAAACTGGCGTTAACTTTAACAAAGCAACTACCTCTGTAGTAGCTATATAAGTAAAAGAAGGGGTAATCACTTCATCACCTGGCTCAAGCCCTAAAGCCATCATAGCAATTTGTAAAGCATCGGTTCCATTGGCACAAGGGATAGTATGCTTAACATTTAAATAGTTGCAAAGTGCCGAAGCAAAATCTTGAACTGGCTTGCCATTGATATATGCTGCAGAATCCAATACATCGTGAATGGCTTTATCTACATCTGCTTTAATGTGAAGGTATTGGGTTTTGGTATCAACCATTTGAATAGGTCGCATAGAAATCTACTTTAAGCTTGCGAAATTAGCATAAAAACAGTAGAACAAGAATTTGTAGATTCGCCTTGAATAAAGGCTTTTCTACCCATACCTTTGTATTGCATGAAGCTATTGTATCATTTATTTGTGCTGCTTTACCCATTCGCAGCTAGATGTATTGCACCTTTCAATAAAAAGGCTCAATTATGGATTAAGGGAAGGAAAAACTGGAAGAGCAAATACAGCCAAGTATTTGAAAAAGAAACAAGACCAGTTTTATGGATGCATTGTTCTTCTTTGGGTGAATTTGAACAAGGCCTACCATTGTTTGAAGCATTAAAGTTGAGATACCCCAATCATTTTTTTTTGGTTAGTTTTTTCTCCCCTTCAGGATATGAAATAAGAAAAAATCATCCAGTTGCCGATTATGTTTGCTATTTACCGATGGATAGCCCTAAAAATGCGAAGGAATTTATTGAACTGGTTAATCCTAAAATAGCCCTATTTATTAAGTATGAGTTTTGGTATTATTATTTAAGACAATTGCATCAAAAAGAGATTCCTACACTATTGATTTCTGCTATTTTTAGAAAAGACCAAATATTCTTTAAATGGTATGGTCAATTTTATAAAAACATGTTGCAGTTTTTTAACCATATCTTTCTTCAAGATGATAGATCAAAAAAAATATTGGCTTCAATCGGACTAAGCAAAAAGATTTATCTATCTGGTGATACAAGGTTTGATCGTGTAATTAGCATTGCAAATGCGCATACCATCAATGATACAATTGTACATTTTTGTAATAATAAAAACACCATTATTGCAGGAAGCACTTGGAGCGAAGATGATAAATGTTTACACCATTATGCAATAGCCAACCCATCTATTCAGTTTATTATTGCACCCCATGATATTGATAAAGAAAGGATTGATGAATGTTTGCAATTTTATCCGAATGCTATTCTATACTCCGAATACGAAGCGGCTATTGCCAATAATTTACAAATAAACAATTATCAAACATTGGTGATTGATAATATGGGGATGCTGAGTTCTTTGTACCAATATGCAACCATTGCATTTATTGGAGGAGGCTTTATTGTAAAAGGCGTTCATAATACCATTGAAGCTGCAGTTTATGGCGTTCCGATTGTATTTGGCCCTGTATATGATAAGTACTTAGAAGCAGTTGAATTGGTAGAAAAAGAAGGCGCATTTGCTGTTGCAGATTTGATTGAACTAGAACAGGTTTTAAATGAATTAATAACTGATAAACAAAATAGAAAAAAAATAGGTGCTAATGCAAAAGACTATGTTTATTCTACATCAGGCGCTACCCAAAAAATCATGTTGTTTATTCAGGAAAATCGCCTCTTAACCAATTGATCAAATAGCTTAACCGTTTCATTTGAGTCTTCCCAACCTAGTTTTACTTTTAGTTCTCTTTGAATCCAATATTGGGCTTCTGGATAGATGCTGAAATTATTAATCGTTTTGATGCTCCGCTCATACATGCTTTCATCCCCTCTAAATAAAACATGTGCAAAAAGGTATTTATCATTTACACTGATTGCTTTTCTTAAATCGCGAATAGGCGTTTCGTCTAATTTAGCCGCTACTTCCACCCTTTCTTCCTTTAATTGATCATTAATTTCAGTAATTGGATTCAGTGGAAATAATTCATTTAAAGGAGTCAGTTCTTTGGCAATATCCAATTTCAATTCCTTTTTTGTTGGGTTGGCAGGATAAGCTTGAAGAGAGAGGGTTGGGATTTCAGCTGGCATTTCGGTATTCCAGCCGGGCAAATGATTGCTTTTTTCTTCAAAAACAGCTTGGATTGGCAATTCGGCACTTGCTTTAGCGCTAGATATAGGCAACAGAACCGAC
>JBILRH010000033.1:0-14787 GCA_044372715.1 Sediminibacterium sp.
CACATCTCCATCATCATAAAATAAATTCTTGGTATAAGTAAGTGTTTGATGATAATTCAATTCATGTTTATCCATCTTGTCCATGACACCAACTAGTATGGGAACTTTTACCATACTTGCAGTTGGGAATACAGTATCTGCATTGATAGCTACAATTCGATTATGCTCCAGATCATGCACATAAACACCTATATCGCCTTTAAAGCCTTTGATTAATTCGTTGATTTTTTCAGTGAGTCTCTTATCCGTTTTTTGGGCAATGCCAGTAAGGCTCAACAAGATAGTAACAATAAAAAAGAGGAATCTTTTCATAGTAGAAATTGATTCCTCAAGATAAATATATTTTCAATCGATTAATCGATAAAATGCATGATCACCAATATGCCTTTGGCTTGTTGGATTTGCAAAGCAAATTTAGATAGTAGCCCAGGCAGCTAAAATTTCTTCTGTATGGTTCTTGGTATCTGGTTTGTCGATGATTTTGCGAATAATCCCCGCTTCATCTATTAAAAAAGTAGTACGGGTAGTGCCCATATAGGTTCTTCCCATAAATTTTTTCTCACCCCATAAATTGTATTTGTCTACAATTTTTTTGTCTTCATCAGAAATTAGAGGAAAAGGTAATTCATATTTTTCTTCGAACTTCTTGTGGCTTTTTACACTATCTACACTCACACCCAATACCTGGAAACCTTTTTTAATCAACGCACTGTGATTGTCTTTCAGGTTACAAGCTTGAGCGGTACATCCCGGAGTATCGTCCTTTGGATAAAAATACAATATCACTTTCTTTCCCTTGTAATCTGCCAAAGAAATGGCTTTGCCATTCTGGTCTAAGGCTTTTATTGCCGGTGCTTTACTGCCTTCTTTTAGTACTGCCATATTGTTTTATTTGTTTTTAAGGGAAGGTTTGGCCTTCCCGCCTTACATTTGTGCAATTTATTCAAATATCATGCCTAAAGATCAATCTATTCAATCTGTTCTCATCATCGGTTCTGGACCAATTATCATTGGACAAGCCTGTGAATTCGACTATTCTGGCTCTCAAGCCGCTAGAAGTATTCGTGAAGAGGGGATAAAAGTAATACTTATCAACAGTAATCCGGCCACAATTATGACGGATCCGATGATGGCAGACAAAGTTTATCTACTGCCATTAACTGCAGAAAGTATCGAACAGATACTTATGGAGAACCAAATTGATGCCGTTTTACCTACCATGGGGGGTCAAACAGCACTCAATTTATGTAAGGAAGTAGATGAATTGGGGATTTGGGAAAAATACAATTGCCGATTGATTGGAGTGGATGTTGCGGCTATAGATACTGCAGAAGATCGAGAGAAATTTCGTCAATTGATGGTAAAAATAGGCATGCCGACTGCGCCTAGCCATGTTGCCAATAGCTTTTTAGAAGGAAAGGAATTTGCTCAACAGATTGGCTTTCCATTGGTAATTAGACCTTCATTTACATTAGGAGGAACTGGTGGAGGCTTTGTTCATACGAAAGATGATTTGGATGCGGCTTTAGATCGTGGATTAAAAGCTTCTCCTATTCATGAAGTATTGGTAGAAAAAGCAGTGTTGGGATGGAAAGAATACGAATTAGAGTTGTTAAGGGATTGCAATGACAATGTAGTGATTATTTGTACGGTGGAGAACCTCGATCCAATGGGGGTGCATACAGGCGATTCTATTACTGTAGCACCGGCTATGACCTTGAGTGACACTGCATTTCAGGAGATGCGCAACAAAGCCATTTTGATGATGCGCTCCCTTGGTAATTTCACTGGTGGCTGTAATGTGCAGTTTGCCTTGAATCCGGAAACCGAAGAATTAATTGCAGTAGAAATTAATCCTAGGGTGAGTAGATCTTCTGCATTGGCTTCTAAAGCAACAGGATACCCAATTGCAAAAATTGCTGCTAAACTAGCTATAGGATACAGTTTGGATGAATTGAAAAATCAAATCACCAAAACTACATCGGCTTATTTTGAACCAGCATTGGATTATGTTATTGTAAAAGTGCCACGCTGGAATTTCGATAAATTCAAAGGAGCCAATGATACATTAGGCCTTCAAATGAAAAGTGTTGGTGAAGTAATGGCCATTGGAAGAAGTTTTCCTGAAGCCTTACAAAAAGCTTGTCAGAGCTTAGAGAACGAAGCAGTTGGCTTGGGTTATTATGGAAAGAGCTTAATGAAAAGCGATGAATTGGTAGAGTACATTAAAACACCAAAATGGGATCGCATATTTAGAATCAAAGATGCGCTGATGCAAGGCTCTACCGTTAAGTCTATTGCTCAAGCTACAGGTATTGATCGCTGGTTTTTATACCAAATTCAAAATATTTGTACACTAGAAAAAGAAATTGCTACCCATCATATTGATAGCTTACCAACTTCATTATTAAAAGAAGCCAAAAAAATGGGCTTCTCAGATATTCAAATTGCTAAAATCATGTCGGGTAATAGTACCGAAGATCAGGTGTACGAAAAAAGAAAATCATTGGGCATTACCCGTGTTTATAAAATGGTAGATACCTGTGCCGCAGAATTTGAAGCAAAGACTCCTTATTTCTATAGCAGTTTCGAAGGTTAAATTATTTTAGCATAAAAAAGGCAGCAATTTAAATGGGGTCATGCGAAGGGCTTTAAAAGTTGAATTACAATATTGGGGAGTTTTAAAAAGAACAGGTAATGTAACGAATGCCATATAAAAAACACTTTACTTTGCAACTCCAAAGTATAATTACAAAAGATGAAACTAAAAGACATACAAGTACTCAACGAAAAGGAAACAAGGGGTGGTTTTGGTGAAGGCATCCATGAAATAGGCAAAGAAAACCCGAATGTAGTTGTACTTACTGCCGATTTAGCGGGTTCCTTAAAACTAGGACCATTTATTAAAGATTTCCCCGACCGTTTTGTACAAGTAGGTATTGCAGAAGCCAATATGATTGGTATTGCTGCTGGAATGACCATTGGAGGAAAAATTCCATATACCACTACTTTTGCCAATTTCAGTACTGGTAGAGTATACGACCAAATTCGTCAGAGTGTAGCTTACAGTGGAAAAAATGTAAAAATTTGTGCTTCACATGCAGGATTAACTTTGGGTGAAGATGGAGCAACCCACCAGATTTTAGAGGATATTGGATTGATGAAAATGTTGCCTGGCATGACCGTAATTGTTCCTTGCGATTTCAATCAAACCAAGGCCGCTACCAAAGCCATTGCATCTTATGAAGGGCCTGTTTACTTAAGATTTGGCCGTCCGAAATGGCCCAACTTTACCAAAGAAGATGGATCCGATTTTGTAATAGGTAAAGCCCAGCAACTAAGTGAAGGAACAGATGTTTCTATTTTTGCTTGTGGCCTTATGGTTTGGAAAGCCATTGAAGCTGGTAGAATTTTAGAAGAAAAGGGAATCAGTGTAGAAGTTATTAATATACATACCATCAAACCTTTGGATACCGAAGCAATTATCAAATCTATCTCAAAAACAAAAGCTGCAGTAACTGTTGAAGAACACAATGTAATTGGTGGATTGGGAGATGCTATTGCTCAAGTAGCTGCTAAATATTGTGCTATTCCTATTGAATATATTGGCACCAATGATACATTTGGAGAAAGCGGCAAACCAACAGAACTATTAACCAAGTATGGTTTGGATACTCCTTTTATTGTAGCTGCTGCAGAAAAAGCAATCAGTAGAAAATAAGGATGGCAGTTATTTTAAGGCGCTAATCTTTCTCTTTTCCAGTTACTATTTGAATCGATGGTATATTTAATTCTATCGTGTAAGCGGCTGCTTCTGCCCTGCCAGAATTCCATGGCTTCGGGTCTTACAATATAACCACCCCAATGTGCTGGTCTTGGCACAAACGATTCATCAGGATATTTTTCGCTGACTTGTTTAAAATTATCTTCTAAAAATGCGCGGTTAGGAATTACCTGACTTTGAGGTGAAACCCATGCACCAATTCTACTTCCTGCGGGGCGAGATAAAAAATAAGCATCACTATCTGCTTCAGCTATTTTTTGAACTACACCTTCGATTCTTATTTGACGTTCTAATTCCTTCCAAAAAAATAGAATTGAAACATGATGGTTATTGGCCATTTGAAGCCCCTTGCTACTATTGTAATTGGTAAAAAAAACAAAGCCATCTTCCGTATATCCTTTTAATAAAACAATTCTAGCAGATGGCTTGCCCTCATTATTAACTGTTGATAATGTCATGGCGTTTACTTCATCAATTGAAGCGCTGGTAGCTTCTTCCCACCATGCAGTAAATTGAATAAAAGGATCAACCGCTGCATCTGCTTCATCAAAGGACTGAAGCATATAATCTCTTCTAATATCGGCAATTGAACTAGCCATATTTCATTTTTTACAAAGTTAATCTGAAATATTGATGGTTTTAGTATCGTGTTTTCCGGAGATATAGGTATAAATGGCTGGGATAACAAACAAGGTTAGTAATAACGAAAACAAAATGCCACCAACTACTACAATACCCAATGGCATTCTACTTGTTGCAGCTGCTCCAAGACTTAATGCAATTGGAAGTGCTCCTAATGCAGTAGCTAAACTGGTCATTAAAATAGGACGCAATCGTTGAGCAGAAGCCTCCAATACTGCATCATTTTTATTTAAACCAAATTCCCTTTTTTGATTGGCAAACTCTACAATTAGAATTCCATTCTTAGTTACCAAACCAATTAACATAATCATCCCAATTTGTGAGAATATATTAATGGTTTGATCAAAAATCCATAAGCATAATAATGCGCCTGCTAAAGCCAAAGGAACAGTAAACATGATGGTGAATGGATCTCTAAAACTTTCAAATTGTGCGGCCAACACTAAGTAAATTAAGATCAATGCTAAACCAAAGGCAAATGATGTATTAGAAGAACTTTCTTCAAAATCTCGAGAAGGTCCATTCAAGGCTGTTTTAAAACTTTCATCCAATAATTTATCGCCAATTCTTCTCATGGCTTTAACCCCGTCTCCAATGGTCATGCCTTCGGCCAATGAAGCCGAAATTGTTGCAGCTTTAAATCGATTGAAATGATACAATGTAGGTGGGTTAGAGCTTTCTACCAACTTTACTACTGCTGCAAGTGGTATACTTTCTCCTCTGTTATTTCTAACATACAACTTTTCTATATCCGCTGGCTTTTGCCTGTCTTTATAAGCAACCTGAGATATTACTTCATATTGTCTTCCATTCATTATATAGTAAGCTAAACGCCTTCCACTAAATGCACTCGACACCACATCTGCAACATCTACAATAGATAAACCAAGATCTTTTGCTTTTATGCGATCTATGGTAAGTTGAACTTCGGGTTTATTAAATTTAAGGTTTACATCAACGTTTTGAAAGGTTTTATCTTTACGTGCTTCTTCTAAAAATTTAGGAATTACATTTTTTATTTTTTCAAAATCGAGATTTTGTAAAATAAATTGAACTGGTAAAGAACCCCTTGATCCTAAACCAACAGAGATGGTTTGTTCTTCTATTGGAAAGATTCTTGCATTGTTAATGCTGGGTAATTTTTTACCTATTGCTTTGGCGATTTCTGATTGAGATCTTTTTCTTTTATCTGGCTCTACTAATTTAATTCTTAAAGTGCCCCCATTTACACCTCCACTGCCTCCAAAACCAGGAACTGCAGCAAATACAAAATCTTTTTCTGGTACAGAATCGGTTAAATAGTTCAATAGCTTGTCGCCGGTTTCAACCATATACCCATAACTAGCTCCTTCTGGTCCGCTCATTGAAAAACGAATACTACTTCTATCTTCTAAAGGTGCTAGTTCACTTTGTAAACTTTTACCTATGAAGAAAATGATGCCCATACATATGGCTACAATTACCCAGGCTATCCACCTTAGTTTTAAAAAAGACGCTAACAAATTTTTATAGCCAGATTCCATTCCTTTAAAAAATGGCTCCGTCATATCATAAAACTTGCCATGCCCTGCATCTTTTCGGTTTAATACAACATTTAATACTGGTGTGATAGTTAAAGAAACAAATGCAGAAATCAAAACAGCAGCAGCAACCACTATACCAAACTCCCTAAATAAACTTCCAACAAATCCTTGTAAGAAAATTACTGGAAGAAATACAACAGCCAAAGTAATAGAGGTAGAAATTACTGCAAAGAAAATTTCCTTACTTCCTTCTAATGCTGCTTTACGAATAGGTAGACCTTGTTCTAACTTTCTAAAAATATTTTCTGTTACAACAATTCCATCATCTACCACCAATCCTGTTGCAAGCACTATCCCTAATAAGGTTAATACATTTATAGAAAATCCAGAAATATACATGATGAAAAATGTAGCCACCAATGAAATAGGAATATCAATCAGTGGCCTAATAGCAATCATCCAATTTCTAAAGAAAAAGAAAATAACCAACACCACTAAAGTGAAAGAAATTAATAAAGTTTCTTCAACCTCTTTAATAGAAGCCCTAACATTTTTAGTTTGGTCTATTAAAGGAGTCATGATAAAATCTCCTTTCTCTGTTTTTTGAATTTCTGCTAATCGCTTATAAAACTCATCAGCAATTTTAATGTAGTTGGCACCGGGCTGAGGAATAATGGCCATACCAACTGCATTTACCCCATTTAAACGCCAACTATATTCATCACTCTCAGGTCCAATTTCTACATAAGCCACATCCGATAAACGAATAATGCCTGTAGGAGATTGACGAATAATCAAATCCCTGAAATCTTTTTCAGAAGTTAATTTGCCTAATGCACGAATGGTTAATTCTGTTTTATCTCCATAGATTTTTCCAGAAGGAATTTCAACATTTTCTGTATTTAATGCAACTCTAATATCACTGAATGTTACATTGAATGCATTCAATTTATCAGGATCTATCCAAATACGCATTGAAGGGCGTTTTTGCCCAAAAATACTTACAGCACTTACTTCTGAAATAGTTTGAAATCTTTCTTGCAAAACATTCTCTGCATATTCACTCAACTCTAATAAGCCTTTGGTTTGGCTTTGAATCGCTAGCATAATAATGAAATCGGAGTTGGCATCTGACTTACTAACCACTGGAGGAGCGTCTACATCTTGAGGTAAATTTCTTACGGCCTGACTTACCTTGTCTCTAACATCATTTGCTGCTGCTTCTAAATTTTCTGTAACATTGAACTCAACGGTGATATTGCTATTTCCATTAGAGCTCGAAGAAGAAATACTTCTAATTCCTGGAATACCGTTAATGGCTTTTTCTAAAGGTTCGGTGATTTGACTCTCAATGATATCTGAATTAGCACCAGAATAAGCTGTTCTAACATTTACCACTGGAGGATCTACGGCCGGATACTCACGTACTGCCAAAAAACTATACCCCACTATACCAAACAAAATAATGAGCAAATTCATTACTGTTGCAAGTATTGGCCGCTTTAATGCTAATTCTGAAATATTCATGTTACAATGGCGCTACCGCTATTTTACTAAATCGGATAATTTCTTTACTGACCTAACTTTAACTGGAGATTTAGGACGAACAAATAACACTCCAGTTACTACAATACTATCTCCTGTTTTTAATCCTTTGGTAACTTCTACCATTCCTGAAGATCGATAACCTGTTTCAATATCAACAAAAATGCCTTGACCATCTTTTACTACGATTACTTTTTTTGCTGTTGCTTCTGGAATAATACAATTGGTAGGTACCATAATATTATTTTCTCCAATACTATTGTTTGATAATATCACTTTTACAAAACTGCCAGGATTAATGGATGTTCCTTCTAATAAGGCCCTCACTTTTAAATTTCTTGTTGTTAAATTCAACTGGGGGTCTATAGCAATAATGGTTGCTTTTCTATTGATATTACCCTCATTGGTTTGAACAATAACCGAAGCTCCTCTATGAATTAAATTGCCATAGGCTTCTGGTACATTAAAATCAATTTTTACTTTATCTACCTGCTGCAAAGTAGACAAAATAGTTGCTGGGGTTACATATGCACCCGGACTGATCATTCTTAATCCTAATACTCCACTAAAAGGCGCTTTAATTATTGTTTTATCAATCTCTGCCTGTGTTACAGATAAATCTGCCTTATAACTATTTACCTGATTCAAGGCCAAATCATAATCTGCCTGATTGATCCCATTAATGGTTAATAATTTTCTTAGGCGCTGTTCGGTTTTCTGCGCCATATCTAACAATACCTTGGTTTTACTATAGGTTGCTTGCAGATCTGCATCGTTTATTTTAGCCAATACCGCTCCTTGAGACACCTTACCGCCATCAGGTAAATTCAACATGGTTAATCTTCCGCTGGTTTCTGGATTAATACTCACCATTTCGCCCGGAATCACAGTACCATTTACTTCAATATTATTCGTAATACTACTTCCCCCAGCTATAATTACGTCAACAATTGGGGGAGACTGAGAAGACTTGGCGTTTTGAGCTGGTTGATCTTTTTTTTGCTTACACGAAAAAAGCAATAACAAGAACGATAAGCCAATGAAGGTGTTTTTCAAATCCTTAATTTTTAGACCGATAAAGATAGAATTTATTTAGGCTTTATGCTTCAACAAAGTACAAATGGCTAAATAGAGAAATAACACCCCTAAACTGAACTTTCCGCAATCAATTTGTACATTCATAGTCTAAACGATTGAATATATGTACGCTCTTTCGCAGCAATACCCTTCTAAGAGGGCATTTATTACAGGTGCGGCTTCCGGTTTGGGTAAAGCATTTGCTTCCGAATTGTTAGCAGATGGTTGGACTATTGGTATGGCAGATAACAATGTAATTGAATTACAAAAAGCGGTGGAGGAAATGAAATCCCTTGGAGGCAATGCAATCATGTATCAATTAGATGTATCTGATAAAGACCAGTATAAAATAGTATCCCAACAATTTTTAGCTGATGCTGGTGGAATTGATTTGCTTTTTAATAATGCTGGTGTAGGTGATGGCGGAAATTTTGAAGAGTATTCTTTAGAAAATTATGAGTGGATGATCAGCATCAATCAATTGGGTGTAGTGTATGGTTGTTACTATTTTATTCCTGCCATGAAAAAACAACAATCAGGTCATATATTAAATACTGCAAGCGCTGCTGCCATTGGTTGTGCGCCTACAATGGGCGCTTATAATATGACCAAAGCTGCAGTGGTTGCCATTAGCGAAACTTTGTATAGTGAGCTGATGGATTTTAATATCCAGGTTTCTTGTATTCAACCAACGTATTTTAAAACCAATATCAGCCAATCGGCAAGAGGAGGAAATACCATTCAGAAAATCACCCAAAATTTTATTGACAGATCTGGTCTTGAAGCAAAAGAAGTTTCACAAGAGATATTGCATAGAGCAGGTAAAAAAGAATTGTATATCATTCTTCCAAAGTCGGCTCATAAAATGTGGTTGTACAAAAGATGGGCACCCACTAAATTTAGGAAAATAGTGAAGGAACAATTTATGAGTGCTATGCATAAAGCATTAAAATATTCAAAATAAAAAACAATGAAAGCCAATCAGGTATTTAGTTTAGAAGGAAAGGTAGCACTGATTACTGGAGCCAGTAAAGGAATAGGAGAAGCAATTGCCCGAATTTTTGCAGCCAACGGTGCCAAAGTAATTATCAATTCGAGAAAACAAGAAGAGCTGGATAAAGTAGCTGATTCCATTAAAGCTGATGGTGGTGAATGTACTGGAATAGCAGCCAATGCGGGAGATATTACAGCTTGTAAATTATTGGTAGAAAAAGCCCTTGCAGTTTATGGGGGCATCGATATATTGGTAAACAATGCTGCTAGCAATCCTGTATTCGGACCAGTAGTTGAATGCGAAGAATGGGCATTCGATAAA
Source organism: Sediminibacterium sp. (assembly GCA_044372715.1). Lineage (GTDB taxonomy): Bacteria > Bacteroidota > Bacteroidia > Chitinophagales > Chitinophagaceae > Sediminibacterium. Next base: position 9,887 of record JBILRH010000033.1, read on the forward strand.
ATCATGAATGTAAATGTAAAAGCGCCATTTGAACTGGGAAAACTGATCTATCCCATCATGAAAGAAAGAGGAGGGGGTTCAGTAATTAATATTAGTTCTATTGCTGGGCTTACGCCAGATCCGGGATTGGGCATGTATTCGGTTTCTAAAGCAGCGCTAAATATGCTTACAAAAGTATGTGCAAAAGAATGGGGCAAAGATGGAATACGTGTAAATGCTATTTGCCCTGGATTAATCAAAACCAAATTTTCTGAAGCATTGTGGCAGGATGAAAAATGGTTGAATCGATTTGTAAAAATGGCCCCAATTGCAAGAATGGGTACGGTAGAAGAAATTGCGGGAATGGCTTTGTTCTTGGCTTCTAGCGCTTCAGGTTATAGTACAGGAAATATTTTTACCGCAGATGGAGGTGTAACAATTTAATTATGGAAGCAATATTTATTACTGAGCGATTAAAAACATTATTGCCCGAAATTAAACAGTTTGTGCAAGATGAATTAATTCCCTTAGAGAAAGAACATACCACAAGACCATTTAAACAGACTGAAAAATTATTAGCGGTTAAAAGAGAAATGGTAAAAGCCAGGGGTTGGTGGAATTGTCATTTGCCAAAAGAAGAAGGTGGGATGGGATTAAGCCTTTGCGAATTTGGACAAGTTAGTGAATTATTGTCCTTGGCTCCATATTATGGCCAATATACATTTAACGCACAACCACCCGATATTGGCAATACCGAACTGATCGGAAAATTTGCGTCTGATGCGATCAAGAAAAAATTTCTACACCCATTATTGGAAGGAAAAATTCGCAGTTGTTTTTCGATGACCGAACCCGAATATCCTGGCTCAAACCCAACCAGAATGGGCACTACAGCTGTTCGTGAAAGAAACGATTATATAATCAACGGACATAAATGGTTTACTTCTTCAGCCGATGGAGCTGCATTTGCGGTGGTGATGGCAGTAACCAATCCAGATGCACCAAAGCACCAACGTGCTAGTATGATCATTGTTCCTACAGATACACCGGGTTTTGAATTCATTAGAAATATTCCTGTATTTGGAGAAGCAGGAGAAGGTTGGGCAAGCCATTCAGAAATTAGATACAATAATTGCAGAGTGCCTATAGAAAATTTAATTGGCCAAGAAGGCGAAGCATTTAAACTAGCGCAAGAAAGATTGGGGCCCGGAAGAATTCACCACTGCATGCGTTGGGTAGGTATTGCAGAAAAAGCATTCGACCTTATGTGCAAGAGAGCAGCTACAAGAGAAATGGAAGAAGGGGTTTTGCTCGGACAAAAACAATTCATACAAGGTTTTATTGCAGAGAGTAGGGTTGAAATAGATGCTTCTCGATTATTGGTATTGCGCACTGCTCATAATATTGATTTATATGGTGCTGCTGCAACCAGAGACCAAATTGCAGGTATTAAATTTTATGTTGCCAATATGGTATTGAAAGTATTAGATAGAGCCATACAAGTGCATGGTGCAATGGGCATTTCAGACGAAACCATGTTGGCTAATTTATATCAACACGAAAGAGGTGCTAGAATTTGGGATGGGGCAGATGAAGTGCATATGCAAAGCTTGGCATTGAGCATTTTGAAAAAATACGGAATGGAGAAAAGAAAATAATGGCTTACTATTTTGTAAACAGTTGACGAGTTGATCAATCAATATTCATGGAAAAAACGGTATCACTTAGCGAGGATGAATTGGGCTTGAAAGATGCATTGAATAGTTATATTTCAGCTCATGGTTTACCTATTCAAACAATCGAAAATATCAGTCGATTTCCTGGAGGCTATTCCAATCTTACTTATTGTTTATCTACCAAAGAAAAAGAATATGTGCTCAGAACCCCTCCTCATGGAGCCAATATCAAATCGGCACATGATATGGGTAGAGAATTTAAAGTACTCAGTTTACTAAAGCCCCATTTCGATCAAGTACCCACCACTATTGATTTTTGTGAGGATATTACCATTATAGGCGCCCCTTTTTATTTAATGGAAAAACTAGAAGGCAGGATACTACGTGCATACAATGCACCAAAAATGCAATTACCCGCTGCTACTTTTACATCACTCTCCGAACAATTGATTGATACCTTGGTTGCATTGCACTCCATTGATATTAGCGCAACAAATTTAGATCAATTGGGTAAACCAGATGGATATGTGCAAAGACAAGTGGAGGGATGGATTAAAAGATATTATGCATCAGAAACAGATGCAATTGAAAGTATGAATCAGGTAGCTAAATGGTTGCAAAGCTTTCGTCCGATTGAACAAACCCCTGCGTTTTTACATAACGATTTTAAATACGACAATGTTATTTTCTCCAATGATTTTTCCAAGGTTATTGGAGTACTTGATTGGGAAATGTCTACCGTGGGCGATCCATTGATGGACTTAGGAGCCATGCTTGCATATTGGTTTGAAGCGGGAGAAGGAGAAATATTTAAACAATACAATTTAAGTTGGTTGCCAGGTAATTATACAAGGCAAGAACTCCTCAATCGGTATGCAGCAAAAACTGGTAGGGATTTAAGTGATATGCATTTTTATTTTGTATTCGGTTTGTTTAAAAATGCAGTTATTGCGCAGCAAATTTATCATCGCTTTAAACAAGGCCATAGTTCAGATATAAGATTCGGTGGGTTGTTGCCGATGATTCAGTTATTGGGCGAGAGAGCTGCAGCTGAAATGCAGTAGATTGGTATTAAAATCCATCCCTTCTTCTATACATTCCACCACGCCAATTAAATCGAGTTGATTGATATTGTTCAAATGATTTCTGAACATAATAACCCAATTCTAAATCGTTGAGTTGATGCACTAGTTCGGAACTAGGTCGATAACGCACCATAAAAGTATCTAATTCTGGAGATTGCAGTTTGGTAATTTTTCTTACAAAAGCCTTACTAAATCTGGTGTTTACATATTTTTCGTTTTCCTGATCAATTAATCTTTTCTGCAAAGCCAATATGCTTGCATTGCGTTTAAAACGGAACATATTAATGATCTCATCTAAATCAAATCCTACAGCAGTTCCCGGATTATAGGTAGAGGGTGGTTTGATTATACCCAATGATGGCTTTCTGAAATTAAATATCTTGGCATAGTCTTGCCGATTCATTGCCGAATCGTATCGATAATAATTATTGCGCACTTTAACTTCTGGTAATTGTGCAGAATATACATGAATCATCACATTGAAATTATCCAAATTGCTGATGGTGTCTACCGGATACTTCATTGTAGATTTTCCAATCATTGAAAACCAAATTGAATCTGTTGTTTTTACGGTGAGTAAATACCTGCCTGTTGAATCGGTAATGGCACCTCTTCCAGAAGTACTTTGTACAGCAACGGCTTCTAATGGTCTTCTTGCAGAAATATCATACACAGTTCCACTAATGGTAATGAACTGGGCACTGGCTTCACCCAAGAATACCGTATTCAACAGTACCAATAAAATGAAATAATTGCGTAGCTTTTTCCTCAATGGCCGTTAATTAATTTGTAATATTAAAGCAGCGAGGGCAGAGTACCATCTTTTATAAAGGAATTAACGCCTTTTTTGCACTTAAAACTTATGCTCCAAAATATAAGGCAACATTTTACGCCAAGTTGGCCAATCATGGGTAATATCAGCTCCCCAAACATCTAAATCGTTCCAAATCCCTTTGTTGTACAATGTTGCTGAGAACCTTTTAGAAGCTTCGGGATCTTCGTAAGAGCCGCTTCCGGTATAGATATGAATATGATGGCTGGCCCTAATTTTTGCTAAATACCATTCGTCGGTTAAATTGGGTACATAATGTTCAGGGCTATTAAAGTAAACCTGATCATCCCAAAAACCATCTGTGTATTCTGTTAAATCATAAACACCACTCATGCTGATGGCTCCATTGATAATATCTGGGCGTTTTAAGAATAAATTCATGGCATGTAAAGCACCAAAACTTGCTCCACAGGTATATATCATTGTTTCGATACTGGTATTTGTTCTAATAAAAGGAACCACTTCGTTAAACACATATTCGTTAAACTGATTTTGACGAATGGCTTTGTGCGCTGGAACCATCTTTTTATTCATCCAACTTTCATTGTTCATGCTATCGATACTAAATACGCGAATTTTTCCAGATTCAATGAAAGGGGCCAAAGCATCAAGCATTTGAAAACGCTCATATTCCAAATAATCTGCTGCTGCAGTTGGAATTAATAAAATTACAAATCCACAATGACCATAAGATACGATGGGCATTTCTTTATCGAGTGCAGGGCTGTACCAAGAAGATAGCTTTTTATTCATTATTGATGTTTCACGCACGCTACGATATGTAAATAGATCGATTAAGCTATACAGGTTTTTTTTATTTCTTTCCAGAGATCCTTAAAACATTGTGCTGCATAACTGCTAGCAGCAAAGGTTTCGATCGGCGCTTCATTCACACCCATTTTTTCTACATCACTTAAATAAGGAATGTAATTTTTAAAAAATAATTTGTCTTTATAAAATTCATTTATGGTTTCGTGGTGTAAATTTTTTCGATGATCTACCATGCTAAAAAAGCATTTCAATTTACTTAGGTCTACATCATTTTCTTTACAATAGTTTAATACCGATTCAAATGAACGTATAGATAATGTGGTTGGAATATTGGGCATCAAAATCCAATCAGCCCCAAAAAAAATAGCATCGTGTAAAATGGAGATGCCAGGAGGGCAATCTAAAAAAACAATATCATATTCTTTTTTTACCGAAGAAAGTATTGTAGCAATTTTTTTCTTCGACTGTTTCATTTCATTGAGCAGTACATCTGCATGTCGAGCAGATAAATCAGCTGGAATGATATCCAGGTTTTCGTAATCAGCGTGTTGAATTGCT
>JBILRH010000052.1:0-11454 GCA_044372715.1 Sediminibacterium sp.
ATCCGATTTCACTATTCAATATTTTTTTCGCTTCGTTTTTAATGGTTGAATTAACCCCCAAATAAAATGAAGATGAACCTTGAGGATCTAAATCCCAAACCAATGTTTTGTACCCTTCTTTTGCAGCCAAATAGGCCAAATTGATGGTGGCAGCTGTTTTACCAACTCCTCCTTTTAAATTGTATAATGCGATGGTAACCATATTAAGCTTTTAGCGTATAAAGAAAGATAGTAAAAATTATAATAAGGCACCCAATAAAAGGCAGGCTAAAACAATAAATGGAGCAGGAAGATGATTCAGCCGAAGTAAAATAAAGGTCATTATTACGATAAAAATATCCCAAAAGGCAGTAGTCCAGTTTCCATTAAATAAAGGAAGGAAAATATTGTCTTTTAATAAGTAAGCCGTTGCTCCAGCCATAATTCCCACCACTGCTGCATTAATTCCTTCTAATGAGCGATATATAACCACATACTTTTTAAGGTTATGCCATACCGGAAAAAAGAATAAAACCAATAAGGCACTGGGTAAAAATATAGCTATTGTACCCACGATGGAGCCTAATAGTTGCATCATAGCCCCCTGAGTTCTTAGTGCCATTCCACCCGTAAATGCACCAATGGAAAAAACCGGGCCGGGAATTGCTCTTACCATTCCAGATCCAGTTAAAAAATCTTGTTTATCAATCTTCAATACATCTCTGCCAGTAGTTTGTATATGCTTTGTTTCTGGGCGCGTAACATATTGTTCATACATTAAAGGCATTAATACATCGCCACCGCCAAATACCAAACTACCAAATCGATAATTATTTTCGAATACATTGATGATCTTTTGATTGCTCCATTTATTGGTAGTAGCTGTTTCAGATAAATATCCTGCAATACCAAATAGTGTTAAAAAAATGAGCATATTGCCCCATTTAATTTGCTTGGGAGGTATTTCTTTTTGGGGAATACGTTTATCACTAAAATTGGTAGCAATGCCTGCCAACACTATTAATCCTGGAAAAATCCATGGCGTTTTAAATGCCAAGAAAGTAGCAATGGTAGCTACAATCATAATAATTCTTGTGATGGTGTTGTGAATAGATAAACCAAAAGTTTTGTAAGATGAGTAAGCAATAAAACCAATAGCCATTGGCTGTATAAATTGAAATACAGCAGCCTTTTTTTGCATATCGGCAAAATAATCCAATAAGAAAGACAGGCCTGTCATAATGATGCAAGCTGGTAAAATCCATATCAATAAAGTGAGCAAAGCCAACCCAATACCACCCCGCTTAAATCCAATCAGGGTAAGTGTTTGCGTAGAAGAAGCCCCTGGTAATAATTGACAAAATCCATTGTATTCCATCAATTCTGTTTCGGTAACATCTCTTCTTTGTTGTACAAAGGTTTTCATCATCATACCCATATGACCTTGCGGGCCACCGAATGCAGTTATACTATGCAAGAAAACTGCACGCAAAAAAGGAATATGGCGATGAATAATCATTTTTTTAATCCTATCTCTCTTAAACGTTCGTCTAAGTATTCTCCAGCTGTGGCATCAGTATAGGCTTTAGGATGTTCATTATCAATACAACTTGCTAAACACGCCAAACTCATTTCACTTCTTGGATGTAAAAAGAATGGCATTGAAAATCTACTGGTATGCCATAATTCACGTGCAGGGTTTACAACCCGATGTGTGGTACTTCTTAATTTATTATTGGTTAATCGTTGTAACATATCTCCCACATTCACCACTATTTGTTCTGGTAAAGAAGTAACGTTTACCCATTCACCTTGCTTGGTTAAAATTTGAAGTCCATCGGCAGAAGCTCCTACCAATAAGGTAATTAGATTAATATCTTCATGTTGTTCTGCTCGTATTGCCGATTTTGGCTCTTGCGTAATTGGCGGATAATGAATACAGCGTAAAATAGAATTGCCATTGTTTACATATTGATCAAAATAATGCTCATCAAGATCTAAATACAATGCAATTGCTTGAAGTAAAGCTTTGCCGCTTTTTTCGAAATTGCGATAAGCATTGTACAATGTTTGATTGAAGGGAGCTATTTCTGCAACGGAAACATTAGCTGGATATTCCGATTTGATAGGATCATTGTCTTCTACTGTTTGCCCATATTGAAAAAATTCTTTTAAATCGGGGGCTTCGCTTCCTTTTGCATGCTCTCTTCCAAAACTAGTATAGCCCCTTTGCCCTGCTAATCCGGGTATTTCAAAATTCAATTTTTTTTCGAGTGGCATTGCAAAAAACTGTTGTACATATTCATATTGATGAGCAATCAGCTCGTCCGGAACACCATGGTTTTTAACTGCTACAAAGCCAACATCTTCGTATGCTTTTCCGAGCGCCTCCACAAATGCTGCTTTTTGAGCTGGAGTTCCGTTGGTGAAATCCGCTAAATCAACTACTGGAATGGCCATTGCAAATCGTTTTTAGTTATCAAATAAAATAATCGGTAAATTACGAAACTCAGGTGAAATATGCCAATTAGTGCATAACCTTGCTATTTGCTCATTTTTTATCAACTTTACCAAATGAATTATTGCTCCTTAAAAACAGTAATTGCTTTAGTTCTTTTTACAAGTATTGTTGCTTGCAAAACCACTCAAATAAATACCCAGCCATTTTCGAAAGAATGGATCAAAGAGCAACCTGATTATGCTGATTTATACAATTGGGCAGCTCATCCAAATAAAACAGATCCATCAGATAGCATTCCAAAGGATTTATTAACCAATTATCGTTCAGACTCAAGTATAGATGTTTTTTTTATTCATCCTACTTCTTATATAGATCCGCAAAGACCTTTTGGGTGGAATGCTCCACTGAACAATTTCTCCATCAATGAAAAAACCGATAATGGAACAATACTTTTTCAAGCAAGCATTTTTAATGAGGTAGGAAGGGTATTCGCTCCACGTTATAGACAAGCCAACTTATCAGCTTATTTTCCTAGGTCAGCGATAGACAGTAGCAATGCTATGGCTGCATTCGAATTAGCATACCAAGATATTAAATTGTCTTTTGAATATTATTTATTGCACAATAACAATGGCAGACCAATCATAATAGCATCGCATAGTCAAGGAAGCACACATGGAAAAAGGTTGATCAAAGAATTTTTCGACAATAGCAATTTAAAAAACAAACTGGTGGTTGCTTATCTGGTAGGAATGCCCATTGAAACCGATTATCTTAGCAATATTAAAGCATGTGTAACACCCTTTCAAACAGGATGTATTTGTAGTTGGCGAACTTATAAAGATGGCTATGATCCTGCGTTTATACAAAAAGAAACATTTAAAGCCATTGTTACCAATCCCCTCACTTGGGATAGCAGCAAACCATTTGCTAGTAAGGATTTGAACAAAGGGGGGATCTTATTAAAGTTCAATAAAAAAATAGAAAAAGTTACCAATGCTTCGATTAATGGAAATATTCTCTGGTCTAAAAAACCACATTTCTTTGGGAATATTTTTTATACTACCAAGAATTATCATGTAGCAGATATGAATCTATACTACATGAATATTAGAGAGAATGCTGCATTAAGAGCAAAGTTTTTTTGGAAGCAGTAGCATTCAATTAATTTCCATAAACACTCAAAAACTTGATACGCATAATTTTAAGTTGTTCCCAATTATAATCGTATTCGGCCAATTCTTCTCTCGCAACATCCAATGAAGAAGTTTCACAACTTTTAAAGTATTCAATAATTTCTTCTTGATCTACATTATCTAGCCATTCATCAATAGCATAATCGAGATTAAGGCGGGTTCCACTTGCAGCAATGGTTTCCATCTCTTCTAATAGCTCGTCTAATTTCAATCCTTTGTTTTTTGCTATTGTTTCGAGCGGGATTTTTTTGTCTACATTTTGAATGATATAAATTTTATTGCTACCAGCGTTGGCTACACTGCGCATTACAAAATCATCCGGTTTTTCAATATCGTTTTCTTCTACGTATTTAGCAATTAGTTCAACAAATGGTTTACCATATTTAACAGACTTCCCTTTGCTAACTCCTTGGCATTTTTCCATCTCTTCTAAAGTGGTAGGATAAAGTGTAGCCATGTCTTGTAAAGAGTTCTCCAAAAAAATAACAAATGGAGGTAGCGATTTTTTCTTAGCCTCTTTCTGTCGCAATTCCATCAACATGGTAAATAATTTATCATCGGATGCAGCACCAGTTTGAGTAGCATTCTCCCCCTCTTCGTCATCGGCATTAGCATCTTCAAATAAATTATTCATTACAATTTTAAAGGAAACCGGTTTCTTCAGAAACTTATCTCCTTTTGGCGTTACTTTAATTAAACCGTATTCCTCAATGTCTTTCTGCAATAGATTATCCAATAACATTTGTCTGATCAAACTGCTCCAAAAATGAGGTTCCTGATCATTACCAATAGCAAATACTGGAGAAGCATCGTGTCGGAACATGGTATTCTGGGGCGTTAGTTTACCCATTAGTATATTCACCACATAATCGGTGATGAATCGGCCATCCAAGGCATTCACCACTTTCAACACTTTAATAACTTCATCTTTGGCTTCAATTTTTTCTTTCGGATTTTTGCAATTATCACAGAGCCCACAGTTTTCGGCATTCCAATCTTCTCCGAAATAATGCAATAATATTTTTCTTCTACATACAGAACTTTCGGAATAGGCCACCATTTCATCAATCAATTGGGCACCCACTTCTCTCTCACTTAAAGGTTTGTCGCGCATGAGATGCTCAAGCTTAGAAACATCTTTATGTGAATAGTACAACACACAAATTCCTTCTAATCCATCTCTACCGGCCCTGCCAGTTTCCTGATAATAATTTTCAATCGACTTAGGAATATTAAAATGGATCACAAAACGAATATCTGGTTTATCAATACCCATCCCAAAAGCAATGGTAGCAACAATAACTTGTACATCTTCGTTTAGAAACTGATCCTGTCTTTTGGCCCTTAATTTTTGATCGAGCCCTGCGTGATATGCTACTGCTTTTATTTTATTGGCCACCAATAACTCAGCCAATTCTTCGGTAGTTTTTCTGTTAAGGGTATAAATGATGCCGCTTTTGCCCTTATGCTGTGATATGAATTTTACAATACTTTTTACCGTTTGTTCTTTTTCGATTTTTGGTTGAATTTCATAGTATAAACTAGAACGGTTAAAAGAAGAAATCAACACATTGGGAGTTCTTAGTCCGAGATTTTTAAGAATATCACTTTGCACTTTTGGCGTTGCTGTTGCAGTTAAAGCAATCACAGGAATAGCTGGATTGATAATATCCATCATTTCGCGAAGCCTGCGATATTCGGGCCTAAAATCATGACCCCACTCCGAAATACAATGCGCTTCATCTACTGCAAAAAATGAAATTTTGAGATCGCTGAAGTACTCTAGGTTTTCTTGTTTAGTAAGGGTTTCGGGGGCAACATATAAGAGTTTTGTTTTACCACTATCCAAATCTTCTTTTACTGCTTTGATCTGTCCTTTGTTCAAAGAGGAGTTTAAAAAATGGGCAACTTCGTCATTTTCGCTATAACCGCGCACCAAGTCTACTTGGTTTTTCATCAATGCGATTAGTGGAGATACGATGATGGCGCATCCGGGCATTATTAAGGCTGGCAATTGGTAACATAGGCTTTTGCCGCCGCCAGTAGGCATAATAACAAAAGTATCTGTACCATCGAGTAAGCTATTGATTGCTTTTTCTTGTGTGCCTTTAAATTGGGTGAACCCAAAATATTGCTCAAGGGCTTCGTAAATATTATATTGGTGAGCTGATATAGGCGCTTTTGTTGAAATTTTTTTACTACTTGGTTTTTTCTCGGCCGATTTTTTTGTGGTTATCATCTCTCGAAATCTATTTTATTGCTATAAACAGTCTTTAATAAATAAGTTAACTAATATAATCTTTTTTACCTAAAAATCCATCATTTTGTTTAGAATGAATGTACTTTGTAAATGGGGCGCTAAGTTAACAAAATACAAACGCAATGCTTTGCCTTTGATGTTAAAGTTTACCTTTGTTAAACATGAAATCTACTATAATTCAAACAGCACTCAGTACAATTGAAATTGAAACGCAGGCCGTTAAAGGATTAGCCATATATATAGATGATGTTTTTGAACAAATTATTCAAACAATTCATCAATCTAAAGGCCGATTGATTATTAGCGGAATTGGTAAAAGTGCCATTATTGCTCAAAAAATTGTAGCTACGCTAAACTCAACCGGCACACCATCCCTATTTATGCATGCCGCAGATGCCATTCATGGTGATTTAGGCATGATCACAGAACATGATATAGTGCTTGTTATTAGTAAAAGCGGAGAAAGCCCAGAAATAAAAATGTTGGTACCATTGATTAAAAGTTTTGGCAATAAACTAATAGGAATGGTGGGTAATATGGAAAGTTTTTTAGCAAAACAAGCCGATTTAATATTAAATACAACTATTGCAAAAGAAGCCTGCCCCAATAATTTAGCCCCTACCAGCAGCACTACTGCTCAAATGGTGATGGGCGATGTTTTGGCCGTATGTTTAATGGAGCTCAATGGTTTTAACAACAGAGATTTTGCGCGCTTCCATCCAGGGGGTAATCTGGGCAAAAGATTGTATTTAAGGGTTGAAGATATTGCATCAAATAACCAAAAGCCAGCAGTATTGGCCAATGCTAGTTTAAAAGAAGTAATTGTAGAAATTACCGAGAAAAGATTAGGGGTAACCGCTGTAATTGATGAACATGGTGCACTCAAAGGAATTATTACCGATGGCGATTTAAGAAGAATGTTAGAAAAAACCACCGATATTGGTAGTATCTCTGCAAAAGATATCTTAACCCCTAAACCCATTACTGTAGACCCAGAAGCACTGGCCATTGAAGCCTTGGATATTCTAAGATCCAATAATATAAGTCAGTTGGTTGTGGCCAATAATGGCATTTATAGAGGTATTCTGCATCTACATGATTTAGTCAAGGAAGGAATTGTTTAAAGAAAAAATAAGCAGCTATTAAACTCGTTCAATAATGCTGTACTATTGTATTGAAAAATTGAAAGAGCAAACAAAATCCAATCAATGAACCAACATCATTACGTAGCGATTATGGCCGGAGGTATCGGCAGTCGTTTTTGGCCAAAAAGTAGAACTTCTTATCCCAAACAATTTTTAGATATCTTAAATACAGGAAAATCCTTAATCAGGTGGACTTACGAAAGGTATGCTGCCTTTATTCCGAATGAAAATATTTTTATAGTTACATCCGATGAATATGTTGACATTGTAAAAACACAATTGCCCGAACTGCCTTTAGCAAATATTTTGGCAGAGCCTAGCAGAAAAAACACTGCACCTTGCGTAGCATATATTTCTTACAAATTATTACAAAAAGATCCTGAAGCATCATTGATTGTTGCACCTAGTGATCATATGATTCTAGACGGTGAAAACTTTAAGCATATCACTTTACAAGCACTTGACTTTGTAAGTCATATTCAATCCTTGGTAACATTAGGTATTAAGCCTACTCATCCAAATACAGGTTATGGTTATATTCAACACGAACCCATCCAAATGGGAGATGGCATTTATAAAGTAAAAACTTTTACTGAAAAGCCTAATTTGGAATTGGCAAAAACATTTTTAGCCAGTGGAGATTTTTTATGGAACGCAGGTATTTTTGTTTGGAAGGTAAAAAATGTAATGAAAGCATTTGAACAATATCAACCTGAAATGTTCGAATTGTTTGATGCCGAAAAAGCATATTTTAATACCTCTTCCGAAAAAGAGGCCATCAACCGCATTTACCCTATGTGTACCAATGTATCAATCGACTTTGCTATTATGGAAAAGGCCGATAATGTATACGTAATTCCTTCATCGTTTGGTTGGAGCGATTTAGGTACCTGGAATAGCGCTTACGATAATTTAGAAAAAGATTATTTGGGCAATGCTGTTGCATCTCCTAATGTAATTGTGATTGATGCAACAAAATGCATGGTATCAGCCAATCACGATAAACTCGTTGTATTACAGGGATTAGATGATTTTATTGTAGTAGACACCAATGATGTTTTATTGATTTGTAAAAAAGAAAAAGAACAAGCCATAAAGGAATATGTGGCCGAAGTAAAACGCAATAAAGGCGATCAATATATATAAACGATTGTTAGTTTTTAAAAAAAAGGGGATGGCTTAGCTATCCCCTTTTTATTTATGCCTACATTTGAGAGAATACAAACTACTAATGATGGCTTTATTGCGAACAGTTATCACCGGAACAGGCAGCTATATCCCTCCGCATATTAAAACGAATAAAGATTTTGCTGAGCAGGTTTTTTATGCAGAAGATCACGAAAAAATTGCAGCCCCATCAACTGAAATCGTTGAAAAATTCAAGGATATAACAGGTATTGAAGAAAGACGTTATGCTGGCAATGAATTCACTGCTTCGGATATGGGCGTCATTGCCGCCAAGCACGCTATTGAAAATGCAGGTATTGATCCTGAATCAATCGATCAAATAATTGTAGCACATAATTTTGGAAATGTATTAAACAATACAATTCAATCGGATGCTGTTCCTTCGTTGGCATCACGCATTAAAAGCGCATTAGGAATTCAAAATCCCAATTGCATCGCATATGATATTTTATTTGGTTGCCCAGGTTGGATATTGGGTGTAACGCAAGCCAATGCATTCATACAATCCGGGTTAGCCAAAAAAGTATTGGTAATTGGAACCGAAACATTGAGCAGGGTAATTGATCAATATGATAGAGATAGCATGATTTTTAGTGATGGGGCTGGAGCAACAATTGTAGAAGGTGTTGAAGGAGATAAAGAATCAAGCGGCATTATAGCTCAAAGTATGCAAAGTCATTGCGTAGATGAAGTGAACTATATCAATATGGGAAAATCATATATGCCCGATGCAGATTCTTCCATCCGATATATTAAAATGAAAGGAAGAAAAGTGTATGAGTATGCAATCAAAAATGTTCCACTTGCAATGAAAGCTTGTTTAGATGAGGCGGGTGTGCATGTAAGCGATGTAAAGAAATTTTTTCTGCACCAAGCCAATGAAAAAATGGATGAGGGATTTATTAAGGCATTGTTTAAACTATATGGCATCAAAGAAATACCAGCCAATATAATGCCGATGAGTATTCATTTATTGGGCAATAGTTCTGTTGCAACCATTCCTACATTATATGATTTAGTGCATAGGGGCGAATACGATGAGCATCAATTAGAACCGGGTGATATCATTTTATTTGCATCTGTAGGAGCAGGAATGAATATCAATGCAATCTGCTATCGGGTGTAAACAATAAGGCGTAAAAAAGTTATCAATGGTTATGCCATAAATCAGTAGACACTCAATACCCTCTCTCGTTCTTTCCTTCTAAATAATTTAAGAATGCTTTGTTTACTACACGGTTCCCTCCTGGTGTTGGGTAGTTTCCAGTAAAGTACCAATCACCTGTATTGGTAGGACAACTGTTGTGCAAGTCTTCGATAGTTTGATATATTACCTGAATCGGCAAATCCACTTCTGGTGGTGTAATCAATTGAGCAATTTTATCGGAAATTTCTTGTGTGGTAAATGGTTTATATATCTGCCTTACCAGATTTTCAGTATGCAATTGATTGCCTTCTTTTAATTGAATGATTTTTTCTTTCACTTCGGTAATTACATGATCCATCCCTCTTTCATGCAATAATGCAATGGCTGCACGGAATGCAATAAAATCGCCGAGTTTACTCATGTCTATTCCATAACAATCCGGGTAACGAATTTGTGGAGCAGATGAAACAACAATAATTTTCTTAGGGCTTAAGCGCGATAACATGCGTATGATGCTTTCTTTCAAAGTGGTTCCTCGTACAATGCTATCATCAATAACCACCAAAGTATCTTCGTTTTTTCTTACAGTACCATAAGTAATATCGTATACGTGTTGCACCATTTCATTTCTATTGGAATCTTCGGTAATGAAGGTGCGCAACTTCACATCTTTGATGGCAATTTTTTCTTGACGAATTTTTCGGTTGATCATTTCTTCGAGTTTCTCTTCGGAGAAATCCCTGTCCCAACTTAAAATACGTTCTACTTTAATTTTATTCAAATAAGCTTCCATGCCTTTTACCAACCCGTAAAAAGCCACTTCAGCAGTATTAGGAATATAAGAAAATATAGTGTTCTTTAAATCGTTGTTGATACTTTCTAAAACGGTTTCACTTAAGTGCCGCCCCAATGCAATTCTTTCTCTGTAAATTTTTTCATCGCTACCGCGAGAAAAATAAATTCTTTCGAAACTACATGCCCTTCTTTCTTTGGGCTCCAATATTTTTTCGATGCTATAATTACCCAAATCATCTACAATCAAAGCCATACCTGGCATGAGCTCCAACACTTCATTCTCACCTACATTAAATGTTGTACGAATAGCAGCACGTTCGCTGGCAGCAACAATTACTTCATCATTGATATAATAATATGCCGGTCGAATACCATGTGCATCGCGCATTACAAAGCTATGCCCATTGCCAAGTAAGCCTCCAATGGTATAACCTCCATCAAATAGTGGAGTGGCTTTTTTTAATAATGAGCTGATGCTCGCCTTATTCGGATGCAAAGCATCTTCATCACATAAATAATGATGCAATACTTCTAACATGGCAGCTAAATCACTCTGCTTTTGAAAATCGCCAGGATGCATATTTATCTGCTCAAATAATTCATCGGTATTTACCAAATTAAAATTGCCTGCCAATGCCAAATTCTTACCAGGCAACAAATCGCACTTTATAAAAGGATGACAAAATTCTACATTGTTCTTACCCTGTGTACCATACCTTAAGTGACCCAATAACAATTCACCCAAAAAAGGCAAATGCCCTTTCATCAATCCGGGATGTTGTTTGATATCTGGTTGGTATTTTTCTAATTCTTGTATTGCCTGACCTACTTGAAAAAACAAATCTGCAATCGGCTGTTGTGCACTACTGCGCATTCGATGCAGAAAAGGGTTACCAGGTTCTGTATTTAATTTTACTACGGCCAGGCCAGCTCCATCTTGCCCTCGGTTATGCTGTTTTTCCATGAGCAGGTACAGCTTATTCAGACCATAAGTTACCGTTCCATGTTTTTGGAGAAAATAGGAGAAGGGCTTGCGCAAACGAATATAAGCCAGGCCACATTCGTGTTTAATCTCGTCGCTCATAATATTTATTAAAAGAAGTGGCGAAGTTACAACTCCGCCACCTTTTTTTATATTATTTCTATTCCGGCTCTATTTGTACTACTTCTGCTAACCACAGAAACTCTTTCAGAAAGTTATCTACTGTTTTTTTAAAACCCGGATCTAGTAAATTACCGGCTTCATCAAATTTTTTATCAATAAAAGGAGTAACCAGCATATG
>JBILRH010000087.1:0-7391 GCA_044372715.1 Sediminibacterium sp.
GTTCTTCCCCTTCGAGTACAGGAGACAAACCAACTACTGCAATACTTATATCACATAAACTTGCAGCCCAAATACCTGAAAACCGGCTCGTATCCATATTGTCACAACCTTGCTCATATTGAACCAAAGTTCCTGATCCCACAGCATTAGTAATACCTTCAACAAAACTTACCATATTACCGGCTATTCCATGATAATTTCCCAATAGTGGAGCAATAGTTCCTGCGTTTGGGCCTATTACCATCATGGATTTATACTTGTCCATTTTTAATGGGAGTATTCCTGCATTATTTTTCAATAAAACCATACTTTGTTGAGCAACAATTCTGGATAAATTTTGATGCTCTTGGGAATTCACAGAATTCGTTCCCAACTTATTATATGGATTAATTGATGGTTCATCGAAAAAACCCAATTTAAAAAGTGTTGAAAGACTTGGCTTTAATGCAGCATCAATATCAGTTTGCGAAATCAGGCCTTGTTGAATTGCTTTCATCAAATTGTTCTGAAATAATTCCGAGCAATCCATGTTTATTCCAGACTTAATAGCTGCTGCTGCTACTTCCACTGCATTATTGAGCACTTTATGACCTTTAAAAACATCGTCTAAAGCCCAACAATCAGTTACAAAATGCCCTTTAAACCCCCATTCGTCTCTTACAATACTCTTTAGCATTGATTCATTTGTGCAACATGGCGTGCCATTAATTCTATTATAAGCACACATAATAGCTTCTACTTTTACATCTACTAATTTTTTGAATGCGTATAGATAAGTTTCTCTTAGATCTTTTTCATCAATTACCGCATTAAAACTATGGCGTTGATTCTCTGGTCCACTATGAACTGCAAAATGCTTAGCAGTAGCAGCAGTTTTAAGCATTTTTTTATCAGAACCTTGCATTCCTTTTACAAATGCTGCCCCCATTGTACCTGTTAAAAATGGATCTTCCCCATATGTTTCTTGTCCACGACCCCAACGAGGATCTCTGAATATATTAATATTGGGAGACCAAAAAGTTAATCCCATATATTGAATATGGCTATTTTGTTGAACTGCTAAATTATATTTTGCTCTCGCTTCTGTAGATATCACATCTGCTACAGCCCCTATTAAACTATCATTAAATGTTGCAGCCATAGCAATTGCTTGCGGAAAAACAGTTGCTTTGCCTGCTCTGGCAACTCCATGCAAAGCCTCATTCCACCAATTGTATGCTGGAATTCTTAATCTTGGAATGGCTTTTCCTTTATAGCCTAATAATGAAATTTTTTCTTCGACATTTAACTGTGTAAGCAGATTATTTAATCTTTGATCAATACTTTTACTTGCATCTTTAAATGGCCAACTAGAAGATTGAGCAGATACTTGAACAACAAAAAGAAAAGAAATGTACACTAGTTGCTTACGAAAATTATACATCTTACTATTTTTATTTTAATAATTTTATTTCTTTACCCCTACATACCATTCAAGCTCATCCAAATATACATAGTTATCATAGGCTGGTACAGCACCACCGCCACCAGGAAAAGATTCAAATGAAAGCTTTGTTATCATCCTTGATGGTTCATCTCTAACAAATAGCATTGAATCTACCTGTATTTTCTTTATACCATTACACCAAACTTCTATTTTACCATCAGCTATATTGCTACTGCTTTGCATCGTAACAGTCATTCTAATAGTATTCCATTCGCCTTTTTTAAAAGTAAATTTTTGATTGCCTGGGTTTTCACCATATTTACCTTTCATATCTGCATGATAAACATAAAGCTGATTGGAAATAGTTGAATCATGGGCATCAAATTGTAAACGAACAGTTCCGCCGTTACCATTGGTTCTTGCTTCTTCTCCCCTGCCGCCATCATAACCCACGCCAATTACAAAACCAAACTGTTTGCCATGCAGACCTTGTTGAAAATCAGCATCATACTTGATACGATACTGAAGAGTATATTGCTTTTCGGGTTGAATATTTAATTGAACCGCAGCTCCTGTATTATTTACTTTTTCACCTTTTTTAAAAGTGATTTTATACGTTCCATTTTCTATTGATGCAAATCCTCGATTGACTGGATATCTGCCATTCCCAAAATCATTTGTTAGCAATTCATTAGAATATGATCCATTTGGCGAATTAAAATTGATTATTCGTTTAGAATAAATATTTAACTCATTTGGTTTTTGACCAAAACTGTACTTATTGATGCAACAATAAATCAAAAAGAAAACAATCTTAATCAGACCAATTTTCATATGAAAGATTTATTTAAATAATTTAGTCAATAACCACTTATTGAGTTTTGCTTTTTGTTCAGGATAAATCCAATGCCCTGTTTCTAAATAAACCGCGGTTGATTTTGGGGCATTAATACTATTGTATGCTGCATACATTGAAGTAGGCGGACAGGTTTCATCATTAAAACCCCAGGTATAATAACCTTCTGTTTTTAAGGTTTTGGCAAAGTTGACAACATCGAAATAAGACAAAGCATTGATGACTTCCTTATTGTTATAAAGGGGCGAGTTATTGTTGTCGAAAAAATGTGGCCATCCACCTGCACGATTATTAAAATAACCTGTTAAATCACAAAGAGCAGGATGAATGGCTGCTAAATATTTAACTCGTTTGTCTAAGGAGGCTGTGACAATACTCAATGCTCCTCCCTGACTATTCCCAGTCACAGCAAGATTTTCTCCATCAAATTCTGGAAGGCTCATAATAAAATCATTGGCTCTTACACAACCCATATATACACGCTTGTAATAATACTTATCTCTGTTAGCTGCATTAAAGAAAAAATATCCTTTCAAGGCCCCGGCATTCAAATCATTATAAACTGAAGGCTCCAGATTCACCGGTATTCCATGAATACCTATGCTAAACACAATAAACCCTTTATCAGCTAATTCTAAATCGGGGTTATAAGGTCTAATTCCTGCGCCGGGAACTTGCAATATTGCTGGATACTTTCCCAACTTTTTAGGTACACATAAAATACCATACAATCTAGAAGCACCATAGCTTTGCAGATTTACTTGATAAACATTAGTTAGCGCAGAACATTTATCTTGCAGTAAAGTAATTTTTGAATCTAAAGGAATGCTTGCTAGCTCAGATTTTGCCTTATCCCAAAAATTATCAAAATCGGCAGGTCGATTAACTGAAGGTGCAATCGTTTCAATAGAATAACCAACAGTTGACAGATTTCGATAAACACGTCCTTCAAATTCTGTTGAAACAATACATCGAAGGAATCCTGGCTCATTTAAAGTAAGTCCTTTGGTAGTATAAATTCCATCTTTTAAAACCAAAGTGTCGAGTTTAATGGGCTTCATTCTTTCTGCTCCTATTTGACAAATAATCTTTGCATCTTTTAACGGATTTCCATTATACAAAACCCTTATTGAGAATATGGCCATTTCACCGGTTTTATATTCCCAATTTTCATTATTTGGAGAAATAACAATATTTACAATTTGTTGGAGCGGCTGAGCAATTGTATTGGTGGCTTGTAAAAATATTGTAGCAATAAAAATAAAACGTAAAATAAATTTCATAAATCTATTTGAGTAATGTTGATAATTTAAAATTGTAAGCTTCGGCACTTATTTGAACAGTCGTTGACTTTGACTGGTCGTTTAACTGAATTTTCCGATTTTCTCCTGGCATTAAATTAAAATATCCATCAGAAAATAATGCAGGCAATATCTCTATTCCAGAACTATTTGATGCATGTAATTTTATTCCGATTAAAGGTACTTTCCCATTATTTGTTAATAGATATGTCTTTGAATTTGGTGCTCCTTTCTCTTCAGTAACTAATAAGCTACCTTGTTCTATATTATTCAAGACTTTAAAATTATCGTCTGTGGATGTTTTCCAATAATCGTTGATGGAGAGAATTTCATTCCCCTGAGTAAGTTTTAACCTTAACATATAAACAGGTGGTAAATCTTTGAATCTAAATTTATCGATTTTCGTTTTTTGATAAGGGATTATTTCCTCCAAAGAAGAAGATTGAAACACTATTTTTCCAGTTATATCAAATATTTCTTGAGTAAATCGAATATCATTCCTTTTTTGATTGGTATTATTGATAATAAGAATAACACTATCATTTAAATTTAATTGAACATGAATTGGTTCACAAGCTTTCTTAGAAGCATAATGAGATCCATATGTTTGAAAATCCCAAGAATAGGTTTGCCAAATCATACTTGGCCATGCAGGATGAGTCATCCACAACAAAACACCACTTGCATTATTCCAAAGTTTACTATTCCAAGCTTCAAAAATACTACGATGGCTTTCATAATTTACCATTTGTACTTTTCTAGAAAAGTCATCAATATTTTCTGCTTTACCATAAAGACTATCAACAGTATTCAAATAACCAGATAAGTTTTGATTATTACTGTGTAAATCGTGGTAATGCCAGGCATCATTGATTGGCCACCAATCTTCCTTTTTTAAGAATTTTTTTAAAGTGCTTGCTAATGGAACAGAAAATGTACCTATTTCTGTACTGAATCCATCGGCAAACCGATTAAAATACTCAACAGGTTTTTCTAAAAAACTCCAACCTCCACTTTGCCGAAGATTAATTTCACGAGAATTTCCAATATAGTGCCTTGTTCCATCTTCAACAGCAATTTGAGTGGCCAACTCATCTTCAATGCCAATTGGCGCATACCCTTCATTTCTAGGGCACCAAATTGCAATACTCGGATGGTTTCTAAATCGCTTTATTACTTCTAATGAATTTTCTAAAAAAAGTATTTGATCATTGGGGTTCAAATTATACCCTTCAGTAGATATCCAGAAATCATTCCAAACCAACATCCCATACTCATCAGCCAATTCATAAAATACTTCTTCAGTAGATTCTCCTGTCCAATTTCTAACCATATTAAAATGAGCATCTTTATGTAATTGAAATGCAGGCTCCAGTTTTTCCCTACTTACCGATTTCATTGCATCATCCATTCCCCAGTTACCCCCTTTACAATAAACGGCTACACCATTAACTCGAATGGTTAAGTAAGGATTATTATCCTTCAATATGGTCAATTTAGAAATGTCAGTACCATTTTTTATTGTTGGAATAAAAATTCTACCTCCAACATCCTTTCGATTAGTATTATCTAGCAAGGGCTGTTTACTATTTAAATCAATTGGACTATAATTAAATCTTTTTTCTTGTTTATCCGGAAAAACGGCTGCAATATCATAGGTAAATTCACGAATTCCGAATCTGCAAATTTTATAATCAGAGATTACTTCTCCTTTTTTAACATCTAACTTTAGTTGGTATAAATCTTGATTGCCGTATCCATTAGGCCACCATAATTTTGGGTTTACAATTTTTAAAACAGGCGTATTAATATCATTGAATATTACTTGTCTTTCTTCATATGGGGCCAATTGAATTTTTTTATTAAATTGAATTTTTCCAATCATGCCATTAATGGAGATCAATTCTTGTTTAGATGAATGATTCTTGATTAGCGTTTTAATTGTAATTGAAGCAACTGAAGTATCAGGCAATGGAAGATCAGTGATAATTTGTGGATCTCCAATACTAACATCTCCCTCATAACTTAACTTTACGTTCTGCCAAATACCAATATTTCTGTCTCTTATTCCAGGAACCCAATCCCATCCTTCACTAGAAATAAATGTTGGCCCATCTAAAGCCAACTGCCCTCCATTTGGCCCCATACCTGCTTTAAAAGATTGTTCATGAGGTATTCCTGGATTAGGTGGTGGAATAATATGTACCGAAAAAATTTGCACACCTGCATCCTTTACAAATTGAGTAATATCAAAACGGCCTCGAGCAAATGCACCCTTTATATCCCCTGCTAATTTGCCATTGATCCAAACATCTGCTTTATAATTAATTCCTTCAAAATTGATCCAAATACGTTTTCCATTAGGTGTTTTTGGGATTTGCACAGCAATTCTATACCACCAATCTTTTCTACAAAGATCTTCTGGGATTGATAAGTTGTTCAATCCAATATATGGATCAGGATATACTCCTTGTTTCACCAAACTTGTGAGCACAGTTCCAGGAACAACCGCATTATACCAATTGTCAATTTTCAATGACTCAGCAAATGGCAATTGATTGGTTTTTAAAAGAGACGGTTGGTCTATTAATAACCAACCTTTATTCAACAAATAAGAACCTTCGGGTTGGTTTATTTTAAAAATACCTGGTGCCTGTGTTTTTTTAAAAACAGCTCGATCAATCAAACCTTTCGAAGATGGCATTAGTGAATCTGCCTGAGTTCTTGTTAACCCAAAATTGGGCCTGCCTTGAGCAGTAATAAACTGAGGAGCACAAATTGATAAAAATCCAACAAAAACAATGCTCGATCTAATAGTAATCATAATATTAAAGGTTGATAAATTTAATTATTGATTGATTTTTTCATTAAATGGAACCATAGGAAGGCCTTCGGCATTATACATAGTTGCTATTGGATTTGATTGCCAAGCATATTGTACTTTTATAGGCCTGCTTACTTCTTTAGAACTTAATAGAATAGTTTTTCCATCAATTATTGCATCTGCCCAAAACCATTTACCAGAGCTATCTGAAAGAGCAAAACTATTACTAAGAGAATTCCCTTTATTAACGAGTCCATTCTCAGCATAAGTAAATGAAATGCTAACTTGATTTCCTTGCAAAATTGAGGTTTTATATAGTGGGCCAGAACCAATCATATTTTGATGATATACTTTTTCTTTAGCTGCCTGATAAAGCCTAAATCCAACTTCTTGTTTATTCGGCGGATGAATATTGAATTCATCGCCAATATCAATAGCAGAAGCCATTGCAGTATTGTTTGACAAAAACAATGTACTACGTTGTGCATCTCTAAATTCAGCCCAATCATCATTAGCAACTGGCGCATCTGACCTCGACTTATAGCTAGCTAATTGAACATATAGATATGGTAAATAACCCTGCTTCCAACGAACCCTCCAATCATCTATCAACATAGGTTGCAGTGCAGCATATTGTTTTGCTTTTGAAGCATTATTCTCCCCCTGGTACCAAAGAAATCCTTTAATACCATATGGAATTAATGGATGAATCATTCCATTAAAATTTACAGTAGGTTTATTATAGTAATCTTGCCATCCTGCCACGGCTGGCTCAATCGTGTTACTGTGCTTCCATTCACCATCTAATAATTGTTGTTTACCATCTGCAAATTGTATATAACAATTGGTATTTCGGTCACCGACATCAGCAGTACCCCAATTTACATACATGCGTATAGCCAAAATATTCTTACCCTCTTTCAACAGCCCTTTGGGAATAAGAACCGATTTATCCTTCCACTTTGAAACTCCCTGCGCCAATTC
>JBILRH010000011.1:0-24046 GCA_044372715.1 Sediminibacterium sp.
ATTTGCTAAAAAGATCAAACAGTATATCAAGAAAAACAAACACGTTAAGGATGTTCCGGTTTATGACCCAACTATGCCGCCTGTTTTTACACTTGAAAAAATAGAAAAAACATTACCGCACAGACATCCTTTTTTACTGGTAGATAAAATCATAGAATTAACAGATACGTATATTGTAGGCATCAAAAATGTTACTTACAATGAGTGGTTTTTCCCTGGCCATTTTCCAGGAAACCCAGTAATGCCAGGTGTTTTACAAGTTGAAGCATTGGCACAAACAGGAGGAATTCTTTGCATCAATTCAATGCCCGAAGGACAATACGATACTTATTTTTTAAAAATTGATAACTGCAAATTCAAACAAATGGTTAGGCCAGGTGATACCATGGTATTAAAAATGGAATTTAAAGGGCCAATTAGAAGAGGTATTTGCGAAATGAGAGGAACTGTTTTTGTAGGAGGTAAAGTAGCAACAGAAGGTGATTTTGTTGCACAAGTTGTAAAACGCCCCTAAATTTTTGTAGCACATTAATACAATTTTGAATAAATCAATATGACACATCCTTACACCTATATCGACCCCAATGCAAGAATAGCTCCCAATGTAAAAATTGATCCTTTTACAGTAATTCACGGTGATGTAAAAATTGGTGAAGGCACTTGGATTGGCAGTAATGTTACCATTATGGATGGAACCAGAATTGGCAAAAATTGCAGGGTGTTTCCTGGAGCAGTTTTAGGAGCCATTCCACAAGATTTAAAATTTGATGGAGAGAAGTCAACAGCAGAGATTGGAGATCATACAACAATAAGAGAATTTGTAACCATTAATAGAGGCACCGAAGACAGAGGCAAAACAGTTATAGGAAAACATTGTATGATAATGGCATATAGTCATATTGCGCATGATTGTATTGTTGGAGATCATTGCATTTTAAGCAATAGTGTTCAACTTGCGGGCCATGTTACTATCGGCAATTGGAGTGTTGTTGGAGGTGTTAGCGCAGTTCATCAATTTGTAAATATTGGACAACATTGTTTTGTGGCTGGAGGAAGTTTAGTGAGTAAAGATGTACCGCCTTATATCAAAGCTGTTAGAAATCCATTGAGTTATGGTGGAGTTAACAGTGTTGGTTTAAAGAGAAGAGGATTTTCTTTGGAACAAATCAACCATATTCTAGATGTATACAGAACAATTTACAATAAAGGCTTTAACACCACACAAGCCCTTGAATATATTGAAGAAGAATTAAAAGCCACAGACGAAAGAGATGAAATTGTAACTTTTATAAGAGAAAGTGGCAGAGGCATTATTAAGCGTTTTTCAAAAGGCCTTAATGACGATGAATGAGATCAGTATTTCATTAAAAAATGCAGGGAAAAGATTTAACCGAGAATGGATTTTCAAAGCCCTTGATTATGAATTCAAGTATGGCAATGCTTATGCAATAACAGGATTTAACGGAAGTGGAAAATCTACCCTATTACAATCTATTGCAGGAAGTATGGCTTTATCAGAAGGGCTGATTGAATACAAAAATGAACTTCAAAAAAGCATACCTGCAGAAATCATTTATAAAGACATTTCCCTTTGTGCACCTTATCTGGAATTGGTGGAAGAAATGACTACCATAGAAATGCTTCAATTTCACGAAAGTTTCAAGCCATTTTTTGGGTCCATTTCAATACCTGAAATTATTGAAGTTGTTGGTTTAGAACGCGCAACAAATAAACAGATTCGCAATTTTAGCAGTGGCATGAAACAAAGGCTAAGATTGGCTCAAGCCATTTTCTCCGATTGTCCTATTTTATTATTAGATGAACCTTGTTCTAATCTTGATAAAGAGGGTTATCAGTTGTATTATCAATTAATCAATAAATATTGCTCCCAAAAATTATTGATCATTTGTAGCAATGAAGAAGCGGAAATTGAAATTTGCTCAGCGCGTTTGAATATTGTAGATTACAAATAAAAAATGCGCCTTTTTTCATTCATATTATTGTTTCTTATTACTGTAAATAGCAATGCTCAAAAAGCAGAACATCTCATTATTATTACCACTGATGGATTCAGATGGCAGGAACTATTCACTGGCATGGATACTTCTTTGGCAAACAACAAACAATACAACGAAAACGACAGTAATAAAATCTATTCGAGATACTTCTCTGCCAACTTAAAAGAAAGACGAAAAAAATTGATGCCATTTTTATGGACTGAGATTGCCCAAAATGGGCAACTTTATGGGA
The DNA here is from genome assembly GCA_044372715.1 of Sediminibacterium sp. Taxonomy (GTDB): domain Bacteria; phylum Bacteroidota; class Bacteroidia; order Chitinophagales; family Chitinophagaceae; genus Sediminibacterium. Next base: position 2,251 of record JBILRH010000011.1, read on the forward strand.
ATAGGAACAATGGCAATAAAGTAAACCTTACCAACCCATATAGAATTAGTTATCCAGGGTACAATGAGTTATTTACAGGGTATGGAGACACGGTAATTAATAGCAATGACTTTGATGCAAACCCCAATATCAATGTCTTGGAATTTTTTCAACAACAGGTTTCACTTAAAAACAAAGTGGCAGCATTCTGTGCATGGGATCCGTTTAATCAAATTCTAAACGAAAAAAGAGCTGGATTTCCGGTAATTGCTGGATATGAAAAAGCAAGCAAATACAATCCTACAGAGAAACAAATTTTAATAGATGAAATGTTATTGGATAGTTACAAGCCCTGGGGCAATTCAGAATGTTTAGATGTTTTTACCCATTATGCTGCCATGAATTATTTAAAAGAAAAAAAACCAAGTGTACTTTATATCGCCTACGGTGAAACAGACGAATGGGCACATGCAGAAAAGTATAGTTCTTACTTAAATGCAGCAAATCAGGTAGATCAATGGATTGAAGAAATTTGGACCTATATTCAACAAGATCCTTACTATAAAAACAAAACTGCTTTATTAATTACAACAGATCATGGTAGAGGAGATCTTAAAAAAAATCAATGGGCCAGCCATGGAAAAACAATCGTTGGGGCTGATGAAATTTGGTTTGCAGTAATGGGTGCGGGCATTGATAAAAAAGGTGAAGTAAATAATCGCATGCAATTGTATCAAAATCAATTTGCACAAACAATGGCTAATTTACTGGGCTATACATTTATAAGCAATCATAGTACAGGAGAGCCAATTCAATTTAAGCGCTAATTGATTATAGTCAGTTAAACAAATCATCGAAAATGTTTTAGCAAACTCAGCGAGATAAATCATCTCCTGCTTGCAATCAATAGATTTAAATCGGTGAACTTTAAATCAAACTTTTGACTGATATAAAAATCGGTTAATGATCCTTTGAATAAATATACTCCTTCGCGAAGATTAAACTTATGCCAAATCATTTCATCCATTCCACCTTCTTCACTCACATCTAAAAGCAAAGGCATCAATACATTACTAATAGCTTGGCTTGCTGTACGAGCAAATCCGCTTGGAATATTAGGGACACAATAATGAATTACATCGTGTTTGAGAAAAGTTGGTTCTTTATAGTTGGTTAGTTCACTTGTTTCGAAACATCCGCCACGATCAATTGCCACATCAATGATGATACTACCTGGGCGCATGGCTGCTACCATTTCTTCGGTAACTACTACTGGAGCTCTTCCTGATTCGTTGCTCAATGCTCCAACAGCAACTTCACAGGTTTTTAATTGTTTCGCTAAAATTTTAGGTTCCAACACACTGGTCCAAACACGTTGCCCTAAATTATTTTGTAGTTGTTTTAATCGATATACATTATTGTCGAATACTTTTACAGAAGCACCCAATGCCAATGCATTTCTTGTAGCAAACTCTCCTACAATACCTGCACCAATAATCACCACCTTTGTTGGAGGTATTCCGCTTATTCCTCCTAATAAAACGCCTTTTCCATCATTAAAACTACTTAGGTACTGACCCGCAATTAACATAACAGCACTTCCAGCAATTTCACTCATACTTCGCACAATTGGATAAGTGCCACTATCATCTTTAAAATTTTCGAAACTGAGTGCAGTGATTCTTTTCTCCATCATTTTCTCTATGTACTCTTTTTTAAGTGCAGACAAATGAATGGGTGAAATGATGGTTTGATTTAACTGCAATAAAGGCATGTCTTCGGCAACAGGAGGAGCGCTCTTAACCAAGATTGGGCATTTATGTACAGCATCCCTATCATAAACAATTTGTGCTCCAGCTTCTGCATAATCCTTGTCTTTGTAATGACTTCCTTCCCCTGCTTTATGCTCTACAGTAACATGATTGCCATTGGCTACCAAAACCCCTACAGCATCAGGCGTTAAGGCTATTCTATTCTCCTGAAATGCAATTTCTTTTGGAATACCAATATCTAACTTAGCGCCTGGAATTTTGATATCCAACACTTCTTCGAGTGTTTCATACAAAAGAGAAGGACTAATGCTTGGTTTATTTAATGCCATGATGATTGTTAAAGCTTGAAGTTAACGAATTTGATTCAGACAAATGAGCAATTACTCTGCTGCGTTAGGATCGAAAGAAAAAATCCTTCGAGTATCTTCGCCTAAGACCTCCATTTTTAAATGGAAAGTATTATCGGGCAATAAGCTTGGGGCATTTTCGGGCCATTCAACCAAACAGGTATCACCACTTAATAAGATTTCCTCAATTCCAGCATCTATGGCTTCGGCTATATTTTTTATTCTATACCAATCCATGTGCTGAATAGTACCATTATTTTCGCTTTGGTATTCATTGATAAGGGCAAATGTTGGACTGCTAATTGCCGACTTTACCCCCAATGTTTCACACAAAGCATGAATAAAAGTGGTTTTACCAGAACCCATAGGTGCATAAAATGCCCAAACCGGAAATTTTTTACCTTCCTTCCAAATGGCATTGGCAACCGATTTGATTTGACCTAATTCAAAAATTGCATCCATGAGGCAAAGATAATCCTAAGGCAGTTAATATAATCCCTATCTCGAAAATGAAACAGGATAACCATTTCGTAAATTTGCTCAGCAAGAATAGCATACTATGGAAAAAGTGAATTGGAAAGTAAGTGGCATGAGTTGCACCAACTGTGCCCTAACCATCGATAGATATTTACAAGAAGAAGGAATGCAAGATGTGCGGGTTAATTTTTTAGGGGGTGATGTGAGTTTTCAATTACCAGATGGAATCAATAAAAATAAAATTCAAAAGGGAATAGATGATTTAGGCTATCAAGTTAAAAATGGCAGTGCAACCAATACAAAAAAACCTTTCTTTACTTCTCATTTACAGCGATTTATTTTTTGTGCCATTTTCACTTTCCCTTTAATGTTGCACATGATACCGGGTGTGCATATTCATATTTTAATGAACCCATATCTTCAAATTGCATTAACCCTGCCGGTATTTATTGTTGGGATGGACTTTTTTGGAAGAAGCGCTTTACGTAGTTTAACAAAAGGTGTTCCCAATATGAATGTGCTGATAGCACTTGGTGCGATTGCTTCATTGGTATATAGTTTATATGGCACATTTACCAACCAGGCTGAGGATTACCTTTTTTACGAAACCACCGCTACTATTATCACATTGGTATTCTTAGGATACTGGCTAGAAGATAAGTCGGTAGAAACTACACAAACTGCACTAAAAAAATTGGTTTCTGCCCAGCAATCAATGGCCAATATGATTGCATACGACGATCAACATCAAGAAAATGTTTTTCCTGTAGAAAGCAGTACTTTAAAAGTTGGAGACCTGATATTGATTAAAAGTGGCGAAGCTGTTCCAATGGATTGTAAAATTCTGTCGGGAGAAATCAGCGTGGATGAATCAATTGTAACCGGAGAATTTATTCCTGTCGACAAAAAAATCAAGGATGGCTTAATTGGAGGAAGTATTGTAGTAAATGGATCGGTTAAAGCCTATGTTACTGCAGTTGGAGAAGATAGTGTTTTAGGCAATATTTTACAGATGGTTAAAAATGCACAAACAGAAAAACCACCAGTACAACAATTGGCCGATAAAATAAGTGCTGTTTTTGTTCCTGTAGTAATTGGAATTGCATTGTTAACCATTTTGCTGAATTACACCATTGCAGATCAAACATTTACCCAAAGCCTTATGCGATCAATTGCCGTATTGGTAATTGCCTGCCCCTGTGCCATGGGTTTAGCAACGCCAGCAGCCATTGCTGTAGGACTAGGCAGGGCTGCAAGAAATGGTGTGTTTTTTAAGAACACAAAAAGTTTAGAACTATTCAAAGACATCAAGCAAGTTGTTTTTGATAAAACGGGCACTTTAACAACAGGCAAATTTTTAATTCAAAAAGCCGAATTGACTTTAAAAGGAAAGGAATTAGGATTAGAAGAGATAAAAAGAATTACTTATTCATTAGAAAAATATTCTAATCACCCTTTGGCAAAAACAATTTCAAAAGATTGGAAAACAGGCAATGAAATACGATTCCAAAAAATAGATGAATTAAAGGGCGCCGGAATGAAAGCTACCGACAAAGAAGGCAATGAATTCATGGCAGGATCATTTCAAACGGTTATGCATTTAACCGATGATCATTCACATAATATCTATATCACTAAGAACAATGAATTATTGGCATGGATAGATTTAACCGATGAGATAAGGCCAGAAGCTTTTACTGTTATGCAATATTTACAAAAAAGAAATATTCAAACAATTTTATTAAGTGGCGATAAAAAAGAAGCATGTGAGATCATTGCAAAACAATTACAGATCAATCAAGTGTATGCTGAGCAAAGTCCTTTGCAAAAACTAGAACGAATTGAAGCGCTTACTGCATTGCAACCTACTGCAATGGTTGGAGATGGAATAAATGATGCTCCAGCACTAGCAAAAGCAACAGTGGGAATATCATTAAGTGATGCTTCACAAATTGCACTACAAAGTGCAGAAGTGATTTTAATGAACAATGGCATTAAAAATCTACCATTGGCTTTAGGTTTAGGAAAACATACCTATTTAACTATACAACAAAATCTTTTCTGGGCTTTACTCTACAACGTTGCAGCCATTCCAATAGCTGCTTTAGGATTTTTAAGTCCAAGTTTTAGTGCTTTGGTAATGGGATTTAGTGATGTTGTATTGGCCATCAATTCTGTTAGGCTTAATTTTAAGAAAGTAGATTAACATAATTGAACCAAGCAAAAACCATATTAGAACAGTATTGGAAGCATGCTGAGTTTCGGCCATTACAGGAAGAAATTATTCAATCAGTGATAGCAGGCAATGATACATTAGCCTTATTACCTACTGGAGGCGGTAAATCTATTTGCTTTCAGATTCCTGGTTTAATAATGGAGGGATTGTGCTTGGTCATTAGCCCACTCATTGCCTTAATGAGAGATCAAGTAGATAACTTAAACAGCAAAGGAATTGCAGCAGCAGCTTTACACAGTGGCTTGAGTTTTTATGAAGTAAAAAATACTTTAAGAGATGCTGCAGATGGAGCATTCAAATTTTTATACTGTTCTCCCGAAAGATTGGAAAGTAAGTTATTTATAGAATTTATACCTGTTCTACCAATTAGCCTATTGGTAATAGATGAGGCACATTGTATTTCTCAATGGGGATACGATTTTAGACCACCCTATTTAAGAATTGCATCAACCAGAAAACAATTAGGTAATATTCCCTTAATAGCACTTACAGCATCTGCCACCCCAAGGGTACAAAAAGACATTATTCAACAATTGGGATTAAAAGAAACGGCTGTATTTCGTCAATCATTTGAAAGACCAAAATTATCGTACAGCAGTTTTTTAGTTGAAAGCAAAATCAATAAAATAGTAGACATATTAGAAAATGTACAAGGTAGTAGCATTGTTTATTGCAATAACAGAAAACAAACAAAAAAAATAGCTGAAGCATTAATCATTCAAGGTATTGCAGCAGATTTTTATCATGCAGGATTGGGGCAGCCAATAAGAGAAATGAAACAACAAGCATGGCTTCAAAACAAAATTCGCACCATGGTTTGCACCAATGCTTTTGGAATGGGCATAGACAAAACAGATGTTAGAGTAGTTATTCATCATGATGTTACGGAATGTTTAGAAAATTATTATCAAGAAGCAGGCAGGGCGGGCAGAGATGGTAAAAGGGCTTATGCAGTTTTATTGCATCAAAAAAAAGATACAATAGAACTAATGACCAATACCCAGAAAAAGTTCCCTACCATTAAAGTAATTAAACAGGTTTATCAAGCAATTGCCGATTATTTACAAATACCTGTGGGAAGTGGAGAAGGAATTTATTATGATTTCGATTTAACTGAATTTACCAAAAGATTTAAACTAGACTTACTATTAACCATTAATGTATTAAAAGTATTAGAACAAGAAGGCCATATACAATTTTCAGAAAATATTTTCTTGCCTACTCAGATAACATTTACCATTAACAAAACTGATTTGGATTTATTTGAAAAACAATATCCAAAATTGCAGCTTGTAATCAAAGCTTTGTTAAGAACCTATGAGGGGATTTTCGACAATCGAGTGTCTATTTATGAACAACAGTTGGCCAAAACATGCAACTGTAAAATAGAAGAGATCAACCATGCATTAAAACAGTTAAGTGTAAATGGCATCATAGAATATTTACCCAAAAAAGATAGCCCACAAATTCAATATTTACTCAATAGAGCGCCTGCGGCTTATTTGGAAATCAACCAAGATGCTTATCTTAAAAGAAAGCAATTGTATGAAGAAAGAATCAGAACCATTATAGAATATGCCAATAAGTATGGGGGTTGTAGGAGTAAATACATTGCCAACTATTTTGGTGATGCTACCAATAAAAACTGTGGCATTTGCGATAATTGTTTACAAGCAAAAAAGAAGGAATTATCTGCAGCAGATTTTGCACTAATCGAAACAAGCCTTAGAGAAAATGCTTCATTACCACTTATAGTAAATGAATTGCTCGCAACATTTAAACAATTTAATAAAGAACAAATATGGTGGGCATTGGAATTACTTCAATCCGAAGAAAAAATTCATATTTCCGAATCCAACCAAATTAAATGGATAGGATAAATTCTTATTGCTTTTTACTAGTTGACCATCCTCCCCAACCCAATTCCCCTAATAAAGTACTGGTAATAAAAGCAGCCCCTTTTTGGATATTTTCGATTTACCTTTGAGGGGTGAAAAAATGGAACATACTGATTGTTTTAGTTGGGCTGATAACGATCTTGTCTATGACTGCCCCCGCACCCATCACTACAAAAAAAGCTTTAGGGCAGAAATTATTCAACGAGAAGATTTTATCCAAAGATTCAACAGTTAGTTGCGCAAGTTGTCATATTCCAAGTCTTGGTTTTGCAGATAGCGTTGCTCTGAGTATTGGAATCCATGGAATGGCTTCCTCCAGAAACACCCCTTCGGTTTTAAATATGAAAAATCGTCCCTACTTTTTTTGGGATGGCAGAGCAAAGTCTTTAGAAGAACAATCTTTAATGCCTATTGCCAATAAAGAAGAAATGGGCTTACCCATTGATGAAGCCGTAAAAAGATTGAATCAAAACAAAACTTATACAAATTTATTTCTGAAAATGTTTGGGACTCTCCCAAGCGCAAGAACACTATCATTGGCTATTGCAGCATATGAAAAAACATTGGAAACCGATCAGAGTAAATTCGACTTGTCTTTTGGAGATTCCATTCAATTATCTGAATCAGAGGAAAGAGGCCGCCAATTATTTGTTGGAGAAAAAGCCAAGTGCTTCGATTGCCATATGGGTCCCGACTTCACCAACGACGATTTTAAAAATATTGGTTTATACGATGGGGCATCCTTATCAGACAAGGGACGATTTAATATCTCTAAAAAAACCGAGGATTTGGGTAAATTTAAAACACCAAGCCTTAGAAATATTGCCATAACTACTCCTTATATGCATAATGGAATGTTTAAAACCTTAGAGGAAGTAGTTGAATTTTACAATAATCCCCGAGATTTTGTAAGAAACCCGATTAATATTGATAGCAGCTTAGCTAAGCCGCTGGGGCTGTCTCACCAAGAGAAAGCCGACTTGGTAAACTTTATGAAAACACTGACAGACAAGCAATATACTAAAACCCGATTTTGAAGATTTTAACAAAAAATTGGAAGGGCAAATCGTTAACTTGCAGGAACAATAATTCTATATTCATATAAATAAAAGCAATATGGACGATAAAAAACAGTTCAAAATTTTACTTTGCGAAGACGATGCAAATTTAGGAATGGTATTAAAAAATTACCTCGAACTAAATGATTATGAAATCACTTTAGAAAGAGATGGCCGACTTGGCTTGGCAGCTTTCCAGCGCGAAAAATTTGATATCTGTTTGTTGGATGTAATGATGCCGAATATGGATGGATTTACACTTGCGGAAGAAATTCGCGATATAGATCCTGATATTCCATTGTTTTTCTTAAGTGCAAAAACAATGAAAGAAGATATTATTCAAGGATATAAATTAGGAGCAGACGATTATATTACCAAGCCATTTGATAGTGAAGTCTTGTTGATGAAAATCAAAGCAATCCTAAAAAGAAATGAAGAAGAAAATAGAATCAGCGACAATATTGAGTTTAATTTAGGCACTTACCATTTCAATCCAAAATTAAGAGAGCTTAAAAACGGAGATTTAGTACAAACCCTTTCTCCGAAAGAAAATGATTTATTAAAAATGTTGGCAGAACACAAAAATGATTTACTTCCACGTGAAAGGGCTTTGAAAAAAATCTGGGGCAGCGATACTTATTTCAATGGAAGAAGCATGGATGTATACATTGCCAAATTACGCAAATATTTAAGAGACGATACTACAATAGAAATTGTAAATATTCATGGAAATGGATTTAGATTGGTTGCACCATAAGCAGATCCAAACCATTTAAGCGAATGCTAACTAAATAGCTCACCCGCTTCCCCCCTTTTCATAGTAACCCCAAGATGATTGTACGCTTTCAATGTAGCTTCTCTTCCTCTTGGGGTTCTTTGTAAAAATCCTTCTTGAATCAGAAATGGTTCGTATACTTCTTCGATAGTACCGGGCTCTTCTCCAACTGCAGTTGCAATGGTAGTAATACCAACCGGGCCCCCTTTAAACTTATTAATGATGGTAGAGAGTATGCGATTATCCATTTCATCTAAACCATGAGCGTCTACATTTAATGCTTTTAATGCATGCTGGGTGATGCCTAAATCTATATTGCCATCATTCAATACTTGAGCAAAATCGCGAACCCTACGCAATAAGCCATTGGCAATTCTTGGTGTTCCTCTGCTTCTTCCGGCAATTTCTTTTGCAGCATCTTTGGTGATACTGGTATTTAAAATGGCGGCACTTCTTTCGATGATCTTTTGAAGAACGGTTGAATTATAATATTCAAGCCTAGATTTAATGCCAAAACGAGATAACAATGGTGCAGTTAATAAACCACTTCTTGTAGTTGCACCTACTAAAGTGAATGGATTTAAATTGATTTGAATACTTCTGGCATTGGGACCAGTATCAATCATGATATCAATTTTAAAATCTTCCATAGCCGCATATAAATATTCTTCAACCACTGTACTTAACCGATGAATCTCATCGATAAACAACACATCATTTGGTTGCAGATTGGTAAGCAAACCCGCCAAATCGCCTGGCTTTTCTATAACCGGCCCAGATGTTTCTTTGATATTCACCCCCAACTCATTGGCTACTATTCTGCTTAATGTAGTTTTTCCTAAACCAGGAGGCCCATGAAACAATACATGATCCAATGCTTCACCTCTTAATTTGGCTGCTTTAATGAATATGACCAAATTCTCAATCAATTGAGGTTGCCCAGCAAAATCATCTATTTGACTTGGCCTTATGGCATTCTCAAATTCTTTATCTGCTGGGTTGAGTTGATTTAATTCATTATTGAGGTTATCGTTTGGCATATAGCACCGAAAATACAAAAAATGCAGACCTATCTTTGAATAAATTATAGAAATGAATCAAAGAACTGCATTATTAATAGGAGCAACCGGATTAACTGGTGGATTATTACTCGATTTATTACTAGCGTCTGACGAGTATTCAAAAGTGTTTATATATGTTAGGAAGTCCATTCAAAAGCAACACCCAAAATTGGTTGAACAAATAATTAATTACGATACCATTGATACTTCAGTAGAAGCCGATGATGTTTTTTGTTGTTTAGGTACCACTATTAAAATAGCCAAAACAAAAGAAGCATTTGCAAAAGTAGATCTGCATTATCCATTGAAGATCGCTTCTCTTCAACAAAAAGCAGGTAGCAAACAATTTTTAGTAGTGAGTGCAATGGGCGCTAGTACTAGATCATCCATTTTTTATAGCAGAACCAAGGGTTTAATGGAAGAAGGGTTAACTAAAATCGGCTTTGAATCTTTGTATATTTTCAGACCTTCCTTTATTGTAGGAGATAGAAAAGAGGAACGTATTGGAGAAAAAATAGGAATTATTCTTTTTACAATTCTTTCTCCATTAATGATTGGTGGATTGCAAAATTATCTTCCGGTGAAAGCTGCTGATATTGCGTTGAATATGCTAAAATATGCTTTAAAAAATGAAAAAGGGAAACAGGTAATTCTTAATAATCAATGGTGATAATAAGAGTTATTGAATGCTCAATTGCTTTTTTCTAAAGCTGATTGCGCTTCAAATTTATTATGGATAATGAGTAATATAAGTCCAAAAATAACGGCAGAAAGAATAAGCATATTATTTAATAATCCACTTACAGAAAAGGATAGTCTTATTAAAATAGTAGAAATGATAAATCCGGAATTTCTAATTACTTTATGGAAATCGTTGGTATGAAAAAAAGAGAATAGTAATAATATAACATCAGTAATAATTAAAATAGTAAAAAACTGTTCGAAGAAAATGTTATTAATGTTTTTGAAAGAAATTGCAGTGTCTGGGTTTGGATAGATAGAACCAGCCAACCAATTTATAAATGAATATATGGCAACAACAATAAGTATAGGTACTAAAGATGTTGCCAGTATTTTTTTTAGTTTAATAAATTTTTCTATACTATTTATTTGATCTTGAGCTGTGGCAGCGGTTCTAAATCTTTTTTTACTGTGTATATAGAATTGGTAAATAAGGAAAAAGAGAATTACAGAAGTTAATAAATCGTAAGTGAATTGTAGATCATATTTTATTTTAAACCAATCATCCGATAGAGACAATGTTGAAAGATCTTTAAATAAACGTCTGATAATAATTAGTGCAATAATTTCATATTGCTTGCTAATATAGATACTGATAGATTTTGGGAGATAATGTATTAAGAGATAAACTTCATAAATAAGTATGAATGAAAAAGGGGTATAAATAGCTGCAATTGGATTTTTAAGTAAATCAGAATCTTTGTTGAATGAAACAATGTTCAATTCAACTAAATATATCAATGCTAAATGAATAATGAAGCTTGCAATAGCTATAATTAAAATAATACGCTCACTTCTTTCTTTGGTTTTTTCTGAAAGGAGCTTATTATAAAGAATCTCGAAATTGCTATTAAATACCACTGAATGTAGTTGTTTAGATGTGTAACATTGAATTCCAGAAATAGTTTAACATTTATCAAGTATGGTTGAAAACCTAGCTCTAACAATCTATTTTACCCATCCACTAAAACCTACCAAAATAGACGGATCTGGGCAATTGCTCAAATAATAGGCCCTTTTATCAATGGAACAAACTCCTGGATAATCTCCTTTTTTCCCTTCTATATCAAAAATGATTTGAAAATGTAAATGAGCAGGCCAATACCCATTTTCTTCGGGCGCACCAAAATGCGCTAATAATTTTCCGGATTGAATGGGTTGACCTTCTTGTAATCCATCCAAATCTTTCAAAGAAAGATGTCCATACAAAGTATAAAAAAGCAAATCCGCTATCTGGTGTTGAAGAATAATGGTTGCCCCATAATCGCCAAAATGATCATTAAAAGCAAAACTATGTACCAGTCCATCCAATGGACAGTAAATTTCGGAATGAACTTCACCCCAAATGTCAACTCCCAAATGGATTCGTCGAGGTTCTTCTTCTTGCTTTGCATCAAAAACCCGACTGCGCGCATAAACAGTTCTATGTTCATCATATCCACCAATACCATATTTAGCACCCTCTGCTGCTAATGCATTATCTACGTACTCGCTAAACAATGTAGTGTCTTCTAAAATGGCAGCCGTTAATTCGGTGTTAGTTGATGTAAAATCCATCAACTTTAATCGATCAACAGACTCATCAAAACTTACTATAGGAGAAATGGTATGTGCTGAAATTATTCTGCGCCATTCATCCATATCTATTGTTTTCATAGCTTTTAGTTTCTATATTAGTGTTATTCAAAAATACCCAGATTATGCAAAAAACAATCATTGCTTTTTTGATGCTAGTAATCACTGGCAGTTTAGCAGCACAAAACAACCCACTATGGATGCGCTATCCGGCTATTTCTCCGGATGGAACAACAATTGTTTTTAGTTACCAAGGTGATTTATACAAAGTGGCAGCAGACGGAGGCAATGCCCTTCCCTTAACCACACATGAAGCGCACGACTATCAACCAGTTTGGAGCAGAGATGGAAAAAAAATTGCTTTTGCAAGTGATCGATTTGGCAACTTTGATGTATTTGTTATTTCATCCAGTGGTGGAGAAGCAACCAGACTTACCTATCACTCTTCTAATGATTATCCTTTTGATTTTTCCATAGACAATTCACAAGTTTTGTTTGGAAGTGCAAGACATACTGTAAATACAAACGTAAGATTTCCGAGAGGAAGTTTATTCTTGCAAACCTATACTGTACCTGTAAATGGAGGAAGAAGTATTTTAGTTTCTGCAACCGGAATGGAACATGCTCAGTTTAATAGCAACGGAACTAGTATTATTTATCAAGATAGAAAAGGAACTGAAGACCCATGGCGCAAGCACCAAACATCATCATTAACAAGAGATGTTTGGAAATTCGACATTAAGGAGAATACATATACGCAATTGAGTGATTATATTGGAGAAGATAGAGAACCATTGTTTAGTAATGATGATCAGTTTATTTATTATTTGAGTGAAAAAAATGGAACGCAAAATATTTTTAAAAGAACTATTGACGGAAAAAAGGAAACACAGATTAGTTCTTTCAAAGATCACCCTGTAAGGCATTTAACAAGGTCAAGTAACAATAGCTTGTGTTTTTCTTGGAATGGAGAAATTTATACAATCAAAAATGATGGCAACCCCAAAAAAGTAAATATCAATATTAGTGCAGATATAAAAGCAAATACAGAACAAATTGTATCTGTAAATGCATCAAATGGAGACTATGCGGTTTCTCCCAACGGAAAAGAGTTGGCTTTTATTTTTAGAGGCGAAGTATTTGTAACAAGTGTAGATGGCGGTATAACCAAAAGAATTACCAATACACCTCAACAAGAAAGAATGGTTGATTTTAGTAAAGATGGAAAATCGATATTCTACTCAACAGAAAGAAATGGAAGTTGGGATATATATAAATCTAGTATAGTTAGAAAAGAAGAACCCTATTTTTATGCTTCTACTATTTTAAAGGAAGATGCTATATTGGCAACAGACAAAGAAGAATTTCAACCAAGTATTTCTCCTGATGGAAAAGAATTGGCCTTTTTAGAAGATAGAAATACAGTTAGGGTATACAATTTAGACAATAAATCTACTAGAACAATTTTACCAGCAGGTATGAATTTTTCCTATTCTGATGGAGATCAATCTTATAAATGGAGCCTTGATAGTAAATGGCTAGCCATAAGAAGTGGTAAAGGAAGATATGGTAGTAGCGAGGTTATGATCTACAAAGCTGATGGGTCTGATAAAACTGGCGTTGATCTTACGCAGAGTGGCTTTCAGGATGGAGGTCAATTATTTGCTTTAGAAGGAAAAGCAATGGTATGGGCAACGGACAAATATGGTAAACGTCCTTTGGCATATCAAGGTGCCAGAGAAACAGACGTTTCGATTATGTTTTTTGATCAAGACAGCTATGATAAGTTTAGATTAACAAAAGAAGAATATGCTTTATTGAAAGAAAAAGATGATAAAATAAAAAAAGACAGCGCTTGGAAAATTAAAGATTCGATTGCCAATAAACAATGGTTACCAGACTTCAAAAATATAGATGATAGAAAAATAAGACTTACTCAAAACTCGATGGTTATTGGAAGCTTTGCCTTGTCTACTGATGGAAGCAAACTATGGTATACAGCCACCACAGAAAAAAATACCGATTTATGGGAATTAAATACCAGAACTAGAGAAACAAAAATTATCACTAGAGTAAGCAATGGAGCAGGTTTTATCAGTAGCCCTGATGGTAAATCATTATACCTAAATAGTTCTCAAGGATTTGCCAAATTAGAAACAGAAACTGGTAAAATAACCCCCATTTCTATTAGAGGAGAAATGGTATTAAATGCTGCAGGAGAAAGAGCTTATATATTTGAACATGCTTGGAGGCAAGTAAAGAAAAAATTTTATGACCCCAATTTGCATGGTGTAAACTGGGAAATGTATAAGATAGCATACAATAAAATGTTGCCCCATATTAATAACAATTATGACTTTCAAGAACTCTTAAGTGAAATGCTTGGAGAGTTAAATGCTTCGCATACTGGCGGCAGGTACAGCCCACAAAATCCAGCTGGTGATCAAACTGCATCTTTAGGAATGTTTTATGATGAATTTATAGGAGGTGATGGTTTAAAAATTACCGAAGTAATTACCAATGGACCAACAGATTTGGCCAATAGCAAAATAAAAGCTGGCATGATCATAGAAAAAATTGATGGTGAAGCCGTTACTTCAACCAAGGATTGGAACCAACTACTAAACAGAAAAGCAGGCAATAATGTATTATTATCCGTTCTCGACCAAACTAGAAATACTCGTTTCGAAGAAGTAGTTAAGCCAATCAATGGAGCTGCAGAACAAGCATTATTGTATAACAGATGGGTTAATACCATGCGTAAAATGGTGGAAGAATTAAGTGGTGGTAAAGTTGGATATGTTCATGTTCAAGGCATGAACGATGCCAGTTATAGAACAGTCTACGAAGAGGTTCTGGGTAGAAACGCAGAAAAAGATGCCTTGATTGTAGATACCCGTTTTAATGGTGGTGGGTGGCTGCATGAAGATCTTTCCAATTTTTTAAATGGAAAAAAATATATCAATTTTAAACCATATGGCTTTAGTGCAACTGGTGGAGAGCCTCAAGGAAAATGGTATAAACCAAGTTGTGTATTGATGAGTGAAAGCAATTACAGTGATGCACATACTTTTCCTTACGCGTATAGAGCAAAAGAGATTGGAAAATTAATTGGCATGCCTGTTCCAGGCACCAGTACTTCTGTTTGGTGGGAAACTCAAATAGATCCTACTATGGTATTTGGCATTCCAATGATCGGGAATTATGGAGTGAAAGAACAAAGAGCTTTAGAAAATTTTCAATTAGAGCCAGATATTAAAGTAACACTTCCTTACAATGCTTTCATAAATGGGAAAGACACTCAAATTGAAACAGCTGTAAAAGAAATGCTGAAGACAATAAAATAATACTTGGCTGAATATAAAAAAGAAAGCCATCCTTTTCTAGGATGGCTTTCTTTTTTAGTAAATCATTTATCGCAAAGCGCCTTTAGTAACAGGCTTTTCCAATAAATACTTATAAATGAATTTAGTTTTCAAATTATTAAAATGCACTCCCTTGGCACCACCCCATCCATGTCTTCCACCAGGATACAACATGAATTCAAATTCTTTGCCCTTGTCTTCTAATGCACTAATTAATTGAATACTGTTTTGCATATGCACATTGTCATCCATGGTACCGTGTACAATTTGCAACATTCCCTTATACTTATCTACATGCGTTAAAACATTTCCACTCTTATATCCATCAGGGTTTTCTTCAGGCGTATCCATGAACTTTTCTGTATAATGGCTATCGTATAATTTCCAATCTACTACAGAGCCTCCAGCCATACCATGTGTGAATACGCTTGAACCATAGGTCAATGCATAAGCACTCATATATCCACCATAACTAAATCCAGTAATACAAATTTTAGTAGGGTCTGCTTGTCCTTTTTCGATGAACCATTTAGCCATGGTCATATAATCTTCCATCTCCCAATAACCTAAATTACGATGCATATAATTTACACCGGCTTTTCCAAAATGTCCGCTAGCCCTATGATCAAATGCCACTTGAATCATTCCTTCCTGTGCATAAAACTGTTGATTGGCATTCCATTTCCAACCATCCATTACAGTTCCAGCATTGGGCCCACCATAGATGCTCACCAATAATGGATATTTTTTGTTTGGATCCATATTGGTTGGCCAGGTTACCATTGCTGGTAAATCAAATAATCCATCAGTACTTTTAATTCGGATCAATTCGGTTTTAGCCAATGCATAATTATCGAGCTCAGCGCCTTTTGCATCGCCTAATTCTCTTATCAATTTTCCTTTTGTATCTAATAAAGCAACTTTTGCTGGTGTTTGCGTATTGCTATATGTTGTAACGAAGTTTTTTCCGTTTGGAGACAAACTAACTTGATGCTGAAAATCACCAAATGTTAATCGCTTCATTTCAGTTCCATTCATTTTAACCGAGTACAAGTCTACTCTTGCAGAATTTTCTTTTCCTCTTGCGGTAAAATAAACAAGACTGTTTTTTTCATCGATTAATAATACATTTAACACGGTAAAGTTGCCCGATGTGATTGGGTTTACCAATGTTCCATTGTTATTATGCAAGTATAAATGATTCCAACCTGTTTTATCACTTTCTAAAACAAAAGCAGGCTTGGTTTTAAGAAACACAATTCTACCGCCTGCTTTATCTTCTAAATCTACCCAAGTTTTTTGTTCTTCTTCGTACATGATTTTTTTGGTTCCATTGGTTGGGCTAACATCAAATATTTTTAAATGATCTTGCCCGCGATTGATCCATTGAACCAACAAGCTAGATCCATCTTCGCGCCAGATAGGCCATCCGAAATATTGATCGTCTTTGTCATTGAAATCTGCCCAAGTGGTAGCCCCACCTTCAGCACTCACAAATCCAACTTTTACTTCTGGGTTTCTTTCTCCGGCTTTCGGATAACGGGTTTCTTCTACAAAACCGCGTTGCCCATCGCTATTGTAGATAGGGAACATAGGCACCATACTTTCGTCAAAATGCATATAGGCTAACTGCTTGCTATTAGGGTTCCACCAAAATGCACGATAGCGTGTAGCACGTCCAAAAATCTCTTCCCAATATACCCAACTTGCAAAACCATTCAATGTAGTTGTAGTGCCATCAGATGTTAATCGATTTTCTTTATTGGTGCTTAAATTATACGCATAAAGGTCATTGCCTTTTGTATAGGCTATATAATTGCTGTCTGGAGAAAATGTAGGATTCTTTTCTTCTGTTTTATCAAATGTAATTTGCTTTTCTACCGTTCCGTTCTTATAAAACAAATCATTGTTTTTTACGGAAACCGATTTTGTTGGTGGAACAGCTCCTTTCATTTGATCGGCCGTTGCTTCCGTTAGTTTACCTGTTTTAACATCCATCACATAATTTTTCTGGGCAGAATCTGGATGTATTCTTTGTCTTAAAATCACCGATTCGTCATCCAACCATTTTACCACTAATGGCAAAGAATTAATGAAATTTTTAGGCAATTTATTGGCCAACAAATCGGCATTCTCCAATTGCTTTTTTTGGGCATTAGAAACAGATAGTATTGCCATCATAGCAATACCAATAAATACTTTATACATAACTATTAATTTGGAGGATAAATATAATGATAATAGCAGCAGAAAAAGCTTAAAAACTTAATTTACATGAACCGCTTAGAAAGCCTCATTCAAACGGATGTAAAAAGCGGACCCGGCTAGACTATTGCGGGCATAATCTACACGAATAAATATTCGGTTTTTTTTATTCGCCAAGAAACGTAAACCAATACCACCTGCATAATGCATATTATTTTTAGGATTATAATCGGAGAAAGATTCCCCTAAAATTCCTGCAGAACCAAATGCAGATCCATAAATCCATTTCCAAATATGAAACCTAAAATCTGACTGAACAGCAGTGTAGGATTTATCCCTTACACGTCCTGTGAAAAATCCACGCATCATTGTTGCGCTTCCTAAACGAGGTAATTCTCGCAATGGAACATTTCCAAAAGTAGATCTAGACATCAATTGAAAAGCCAAAATATTTAACTTAGTAATTGGAAGATATTTTCTTAAATCGATCATTAATTCACTGTAATTAAATTGATCTCCTAGCACAGGAATATGATACTGATAATATACTTCGGCATATGCGCCTTTTTGTGCACTAAAAGGGAAATCCCTGCTATCATGTAAAAATGCTGGCCCCATTCCCAATACCTTACTTCCATTAATACCAAGCACTTGATTGTCTGCAGCACTTAATGGTTTTGTATAAGTAAGATTATAGGTATTGCTAAAATTGAGGGTAATACCAAAATAATTTTGACGTTTCAACAACTTATATACCCTACTTTCTAGATATACCCGATTGTAAAATTGGCTGTTATAATCCTCATTTTTAGAACCGTTGTTTCCTACTCCCCAATACCTTTCGTTGAATCGCTGAAAACCAGTATTACCCCTGAATACAAAACGTTCCCCACTACTAAAAACCTGCCAAGTACTCGAAAAATCTAATTGATTTTTGGTACTGTAAGTCATTTGACCATAGATAAAAGATCCACGCGCTTCCTTGTTCTTCCCTTTTGCTTTTGCATTAAATAAATACTCCATTGCCAAACCAAAACGAACCCCAGTTTCTGGAGATGAGGTTAAAATAGGAACCGGAACAAGTTTTAAATTGATCAGGGCCAAGGAATCTGGATTCATGAAATTGCGAATGTTTTTCTTTGGCTCTGGCCTGCTACTATCCTGCGCATTCAAAGGTTGAATACAACAGAAAATAAATGCAACAATTACAAGCTTTTTAAATAACCACATTAATCATTCTTCCTTTTACAAAAATGAATTTTTTAACTGCCTTGCCTTCTAACCACTTCTGAACCAATTCACTAGCCAATACAATTGATTGAACAGTAGCTTCATCAGCATCCAAACTAATATTGATATTGGTTCTTACTCTGCCATTAATACTTACCGGATATTCTTTAGAAGATTCTGTAACATAAGTGGCGTTAAAAACAGGAAATGACGCATCTAAGATAGAACCAGTATTACCCAAAGCCATCCACAATTCTTCACTAATATGCGGAGCATAAGGTGTAAGCATGATGAGCAATTGCTCCAATACTTCTTTCTTATTGCATTTTAAATCGGCCAATTCATTCACACAAATCATAAATGTACTTACTGCCGTATTAAAACTATAACGCTCCGTATCTTCTTCGATTTTTTTAATGCATTTATGCAATACTTTCAGTTCTTCAGGAGAAGCTGAATCTGTATTCCAAACCTTACCCTTGATTTCATCAAAAAACAAGCGCCATAATTTTTTGAGGAATCGATGCACACCTTCAATGCCCTTGGTATCCCAAGGTTTGCTTTGCTCCACAGGGCCTAGAAACATTTCATACATTCTGAAAGTGTCGGCTCCGTATTTTTCTACCAGAATATCTGGGTTAACAGTATTGAATTTGCTTTTAGACATTTTCTCTACTTCTGCACCGCAGATATACTTCACCCCCAACCCCTCAAGAGGGTTATGAGCTTGTAATAGTGTACCATCTTCGCAAATAAAAACAGCGTTTGCGTATTCTCCATTTCTCCATTTACGAAAAGCTTCAATATCAAGTTCAAAACCATCAACCATGTTTACATCAACATGAATTGGTTGAACATCATAATTGGTAATTAATCCTGCAGAAATAAATTGATTAGAATTGTTTTTATCACGATATACAAATCTCGAACTCCCCTGAATCATCCCTTGGTTCAATAATTTTCTAAAGGGTTCATCAAAACCAATATGTCCTAAATCATACAAGGCCTTAGTCCACATTCTGCTGTACAATAAATGCCCTACAGCATGTTCTGTTCCACCAATATATAAATCTACTTGATTCCAATAATCACTTACTTTTCTGTCGCAAAAAGCAGTTTCATTGGCAGGATCCATATAACGCAAGAAATACCAACTACTACCCGCATAACCAGGCATGGTATTGGTTTCAAGTACCCCGCCGCCAAAAGAATTCTCAAATTGATTGATCCATGCTGGAATATTACTCAAAGGCCCTTCCCCTTCCGGTCCTGGTCCATAAGAGTCAACTTTAGGTAACTCTAATGGCAATTCAGATTCATCCAAAGGATAAGCAATCCCATCTTTCCAGACAATCGGAAATGGTTCGCCCCAATAACGTTGTCTGCTAAATGCCGCATCGCGCATTTTATAATTCACTTTCTTTTTACCAATTCCACGTTCAACCAATTTCTCTATTACAAGAGCAATAGCATCACGCATCACGATTCCATTTAAGAAATCGCTATTCTGTAAAACCACATCTTTGGTTGAATTGGCTTCTGTGCCATTATAATGTTCACCAATAATATTGGTGATAGGAATATTAAAATGTTGTGCAAATTTATGATCACGTTCATCACCACAGGGTACCGCCATGATGGCACCAGTTCCATATCCTGCCAATACATATTCCGAAATCCAAATTGGAATTTTTAGTCCATTGAAAGGATTGATGGCATAAGCTCCCGTAAAACATCCAGAAATCTTTTTCTCTGCCTGACGCTCACGATCACTTCTGCTTTTTACATAAGCTATATAATCTTCTACAGCTAATTTTTGATCAGAGGTAGTAATTAATTCTATCAATGAATGCTCTGGAGCCACCACCATAAAATCTACACCGAAAATAGTATCGGGTCTAGTAGTATAAACTGTTAACTGAGCGGGCTTCCCTGTATTTGAAAACGCAATATTAGCAGTTGAAATATCAAAACTAATTTCGGCTCCATAAGATTTCCCAATCCAATTGAGCTGCATTTCTTTCATAGCTTCACTGAATTCAATTTGATCCAAGCCAGTAATCAACCGATCGGCATATTCAGTGATGCGTAAATACCATTGACGCAATTTCTTTTTTACAACTGGATGTCCGCCCCGTTCACTAAGACCATTCACAACTTCATCATTGGCCAATACCGTTCCCAATACTTCGCACCAATTCACTTCGCCATAGCCACAAAATGCCAAACGATATTGCATGAGAATATCCTGTTGTTCTTTTTCACTAAATCCTTTCCACGCTTCGGCAGAAAAAATGAGTTTGCCATTGGCAGGACATTCATGTGATTGATTGCCCTCTTGAATGAAAATTTCAATCAATGAATCAATGCTTTCTGCTTTTTGTGTAGACCGATTGAAATAAGATCCGAATAATTGTAAAAAAATCCACTGGGTCCATTTGTAATATTGCGGCTCGCAAGTTCTTACTTCTCTACTCCAATCGTAAGAAAATCCGATATTATTCAACTGATTCCTGAAATTATTGATGTTCTGTACTGTACTAACTGCCGGATGCACTCCATGTTCTATTGCATATTGTTCTGCAGGCAATCCAAAAGCATCGTATCCCATTGGATGCAATACATTGAATCCTTTCAAACGTTTGAATCTGCTATAAATATCCGAAGCAATATAACCCAATGGATGACCAACATGTAAACCTGCACCACTCGGATAAGGAAACATATCCAACACATAAAATTTAGGCTTACTGCTATTATTGCTTATTTTATAAGCTTGATTAGCATCCCATGCTGCTTGCCATTTTTGCTCTATTGATCTAAATTGATAGTCCATTTTTAAGGCCTCCGAAGCGATTAATTATTGTTAGGGTTTGGTTTATTTGCATTTCATTAACGCTAAGCCACCATGAATCCCCTAATTTCAAGGATAAAATCAGCGTTTTAGTGGCTGCAAATGTAAGTCATTAGCCACCAAAACCGTACATTTGTAATTAAGATCAACACTATTTAAAAATAGCGAACACTCATGGCGGAAATCGGAAAATCATCATTGAAAAGAAGCAAGCCAAATTATA
>JBILRH010000088.1:0-7290 GCA_044372715.1 Sediminibacterium sp.
AATTTGCATAGCCCGAATGAAAAATACAATGTGTTTAATTTTTACAAAGGCATTGAAACCATTCCTTATTTCCATCAATATTTTGCTGAAATGAATGCATAGCAATGGCAGTTGAAAAAGATAAATTAAGGATTGATAAATATTTGTGGGCCATCCGTTTATTTAAAACCAGAAGCCAGGCAGGAGATGCATGTAGTAAGGGAAAAGTAAAATGGAAGGGCGATGCAGTGAAAGCTTCACGTGTGGTAGCTATTGGTGATGAATACGATGTAAAAACAGAAGCTAAAAAATGGGTGATTAAAGTAACTGGGTTATTGCATACAAGGGTACAGTATTCCGAAGCAATTTTGCATTATATAGATATTACTCCTGCAGAAGAAATAGACAGAATCAAATCGGTTGCCGCAAGTTTTCATACGGGCAAACGCTTGAGTAAAGTAGGCAGACCAACCAAAAAAGAAAGAAGGGATTTAGGAGACTTTATGGATTAATTGTACAACTTATGACTATTGATATTATTACTGCAGTTCCCGAATTATTAGAAAGCCCCTTCGGTCATAGCATTATGAAAAGGGCAAAGGAGAAGGGTTTGCTCACCGTTCGTTTACATAATTTACGCAAATGGGCTATCAACAAACAGGCTCAGATAGACGATTATCAATATGGCGGGGGTGCAGGAATGGTGATGATGTGCGAACCCTTGGCCAATGCTATTGATGAGTTACAAAAAGATGCACCTTACGATGCCATCATTTATATGACCCCAGATGGTAAACCATTCAATCAGCAAACTGCCAATCAACTTTCTTTAGAAGAAAATATATTGATTATCTGTGGACACTATAAAGGCATAGACGAACGCATCAGAACCAAATATGTTACTATGGAAATATCCATAGGAGATTATGTACTTAGTGGTGGAGAATTGGCAGCTGCAGTTGTGGTAGATGCTATTGGCAGGTTAATCCCCGGTGTTTTAAATGATGAAACTTCTGCCTTGTTCGATTCCTTTCAAGACAATTTATTAGCACCTCCAGTTTATACCAGACCTGCTGATTTTAGAGGAGATAAAGTGCCTGAAATTCTTTTACAGGGTGATCCTAAAAAAATAGAAGAATGGCGTTTTGAACAATCTCTGGAAAGAACCAAAACAAGAAGGCCCGACTTGTTAGGTGATCTTTAAGCGTTCATTTTTACCATTCAACATTTTTCAATATTCAGATAACAGTTTTTTTATAGACATTCGCGACCATTTATACTATGCGCATATTATTTTTATTGATATTCTCTATCGGCTCGTTGATTGTTTATGGTCAAGAACGGAATGGCGAAAGCTTTCAAAAAGACTATCAAATTCATATTACTAAAATAAAAGAGCCCATTAAAATTGATGGAGAGCTCGATGAACCCATTTGGCAAAATGCACAAATGGTTAGTTCATTCTGGCAAAAATACCCAGACGATAAAAATAAAGCCACCCAAAAAACAGAAGTAAGAACAGCATACGACGATAAATTTATTTATATCTCCTATACAGCTTATGATTCAGGCAAACAGTTTATTCAAAGTTTAAAAAGAGACAATGGCCATGATAACAATGATTGCGTTGCAGTAATTCTTGACCCAATCAATACAAGAAATAATGGTTTCTTTTTTATTGTAAATGCTTTTAACGCACAAAGCGAAGATCAATTGGTAAGTACTGATGATGGGTTGAGTTTTAGTTGGGACCAAACCTGGTATTCAGCCACCAAAAGATACAGTGATCGATGGACTGCAGAAATGGCCATTCCCTTCAAATCGATTCGATATCAGGCAGATAAAAAACTATGGGGAATTAATTTTTTAAGGGTTGATACCAAATCGAATGAATATAATGTTTGGACCAATCTACCAGTAAACTTTAATTCTTATGATTTAGGCTATACTGGTTCATTAATTTGGGACGAACCTCCTCCTAAACCAGGTACCAATGGGGTTTTGGTGCCATTTATAACTTCGGAACTAGACCAAGACAATATTAATAAAGATCCTCTAAAGCTTACCGCAAATGCAGGCTTTGATGCAAAATTTGGGCTTACCCCTTCACTCAATTTAGACTTAACAGTAAATCCAGATTTTTCTCAAATTGAAGTAGACCAACAAGTAACCAACCTCTCTCGTTTCAATATTTTCTTTCCTGAAAGAAGAACTTTCTTTTTAGAAAATGCAGATTTGTTTGCAGGTTATGGAATAGAACCAATACGACCATTTTATTCTAGAAGAATTGGATTAGATCCTAATGGAAATAGGATTCCCATTTTATTTGGTGCAAGAATTACCGGAAACCTGGCAAAGAAAACACGTATTGGTTTTATGAATATGCAAACAGGGAGAAAAGACGACTTTGCACCTGAAAATAATACTGCCATTTCAATTGATCAGCGGATATTAAAACGCTCTGTTTTAAAAGGATACTTTTTAAACAAGCAAAGTTTTATGACCGATGCAGAAAAGAAAGCAAACCCATTGAATGAATATGGTAGAAATGCCGGACTAGAATTTCAATATTCAGATCTTGCAGGAAAATGGAGTGGCTGGGCAACTTATCATCATGCAATAAAACCTACCATTAGCAAAGAAAATCAATATTATAGTGGAGGTATTGGTTATAATGGTAGAAATTTTGGTTTGATTCAAGATTTCACCCATGTTGGTACCAATTATTACGCAGATATGGGTTTTATTGAACGTATAGAAAACTATGACGCAATAAGGGATACCATTATTCGAGTTGGTTATAAACAATCCTATACCGAATTAAAATATAGGGTTATTCCAACTAAAGGAAAAATTATTGGCTATAATTATAACGTAGAAAATTTCATTGTATTTAATCCAGACAATAGTTTCAATGAGCGAAATACAAGCGCCTCCTTCAATATGCAATTTCGTTCAACGGAAAATCTAAACTTTGGTATTAATAATTCAGAAGTGCAATTACAGTTTCCAATTTCTTTTACTGGAGCTACTCCATTACCAATTGGTCATTATTTATATTCAGATGCTGAAATAAGCTATCGTTCAGATTTTAGAAAAAATATAGGATTTAATTTGAATGGGGGTTATGGCCAATTCTATAATGGCAAAAGAACTACACTTAGAGCTGGCTTTTTTATTAGAAAACTACCCCATGTAAACTTAAATTTCAATGTACAATACAATAATATCAGTTTTCCAGACCCTTATGGGGGTGCTGAGATTTTTTTAATTACCCAACGCACAGAAATTAATTTTACCACCAATCTTTTTTGGACTACTTTCTTTCAATACAATACGCAAAGAAATAATTTCAATATCAATAGTAGATTGCAATATCGATTTAAACCAATGAGTGATTTATTTGTGGTGTATACCGATAATTATTTTACAGACCCATTGTTTAAAAGTAAAAACAGGGCAATTGTACTTAAACTTAACTACTGGTTAAATCTTTAAGTATCATGAAATAAAACTGGGTCGATATGAAATAATTTCAAGTCGACCCAGCGCTTAAACTGATTTACAATTTATTTGACCCCTATCACTGGAACCTGCTTCTCATTAATCATTTTATTGTATTGCTTTAAATCGTTGTCTAGTATGGTTTTTAGCTTAGCTAATTGTACGTCGGCTTGGCCACTTAAATCGGCAAATGTTTCTCTTACTTGTTTACTTGGAGGTGCATAACCACTTGAAGCCACATTGTACAAGCCAGCAATCTTATCATTTAAGCGAATAGGAAAATTCAATACATCCTGACCACTCTTAGATTTGGTTTGATACAAAGCTTCTTCAATTTTAGTAAGTTGCTTATTAATACTATCGCCCATTTGCTTGATGTCTTTATTGGCCTTGGTATCAATTCTTCCATTCAAATCATTGATCTGTGTACGCACAGTTCTGATATTTTTAATACCAATTTGAATCTCACTAAATTTATCGCGCACCTGCAATAAAAACGCCAACTGTGCATCGTAATCCGCTTCAGTCATTTTATAAACAGGATCTGCTTTAATTACAAATGGCATATCAACGGAATCATTATTGTATTTAACTCTAGCACTGTAATTACCAGGAGCTGCTTTAGCTGATCCAATGGCACCATTCCACAAAATCATTCCATCGGCTTTTTCTGCTGGTGGATAATTCATATCCCAAGCAAACTGATTCATGCCCTCGGTATAATCCAATTTATCAGCAGGCTCTTTGGCAGATTTACTAAAAGTTTTGATAGGCTTACCATTTTTATCCATAATGGTAATGGAATGCTTTGAGCTATCAGTTGTTCCCTTTAAAAAATAATTAATTAATGTTCCAGCAACTGGATTTGCGCCCATATTGGGTTCGGTTCCACCAGCCCCTCTTCTTCTTCTACCTCCACCTTCAGTTCTATATGCATCATTGACAGGAAAAACATGTAGATTTTTATCAGTTATTGAATTGCTTTTTTGCTGAACAATGGTTAAATCATCAATCACCCAAAATGAACGACCCTGTGTAGCCACAATCAAATCATTATTTTTAATGGTCATATCTGTGATGGGAACAACGGGTAAATTCAATTGAAAAGATTTCCAATTGGCTCCATCATCATAACTAATATACATACCATATTCAGTACCGGCATACAATAAACCAGCTAGTTTTCTATCTGCTCTGATTGCACGCGTAAAATGCATATTATTGATTCCATTGGTAATCTTGGTCCAGGTTTTACCATAGTCGGATGTCTTGAATAAATAAGGTGTGAAATCGTCCGACTTGTATTTTGTTCCTGCAAAATAAGCGGTACCTTTTTTAAATGGATCTGTTTCTACACAATTCCACATCATCCATTTACCTGCATCAGGAGGAGTAACATTCTCCCAATTCTTACCTCCATCTTTACTCACATGAATCAATCCATCATCACTTCCTGTCCATAACAAATCTTTTTCCAATGAAGATTCGGTTGCAGCAAAAATGGTACAATAATATTCTACTGAAGTATTGTCTTGTGTAATTGGCCCACCGCTAGAAGCTTGCTTTGATTTATCATTGGTGGTTAAATCGGGGCTGATTTTTTC
Source organism: Sediminibacterium sp. (assembly GCA_044372715.1). GTDB lineage: Bacteria > Bacteroidota > Bacteroidia > Chitinophagales > Chitinophagaceae > Sediminibacterium. Next base: position 5,088 of record JBILRH010000088.1, read on the forward strand.
CCAACTCAAACCTTCGTTTTCTGTTGCAAATAAATGATTGCCCGCAGTGTATAATTTCTTCGGATTATGCGGTGAAAAGAAAATTGGAAAATTCCATTGAAATCTATATTTCTGTACGTCAGCGCCTGCTCCCATTGGATTATCGGGCCATACATCGATTGCACGATTCTCTCCAGTTTTATGATCGAGTCTGGCTAAATAACCACCGTAATTTCCTCCATAAACAATATCGGGGTTCAATGGATCTGCTACCACATGACCACTCTCCGATCCTGCAGTTACTTCCCAATCTCTTTCTGTTATGCCCGCGCCAGCTGTTCTACTTTTAATACGAACTGTTGAATTATCTTGTTGTGCTCCTAATATTCTATATGGAACAGCATTGTCTGTAGTTACTCTGTAAAACTGAGCAGTAGGTTGATTCATCATGGTGCTCCAATTATCACCACCATCAAAACTCACTTGGGCGCCACCATCATCTGCTACAATCATTCTATTGCCATTCTCCGGATCAATCCATAAATCGTGGTGATCTCCATGAGGCGTATTGATTCCTTGAAAAGTTTTACCACCATCTTTACTGCGCATGAAATTTACATTGGGGCAATAAACCAGGTTTTCATTTTTAGGGTCAACAAATACTTTGCTATAATACCAAGCGCGTTGACGAATATTATTATCATTTGAGGTTAAACTCCATGTTTCGCCGCTGTCTTCACTTTTGTACAATCCACCATCTTTGTTTTCGATGATGGCATAAATTTTTTCTGGATTAGAAGGCGCCACTGCAACACCCACAATTCCCCAAACACCTTTAGGCAATCCTTTGTTAGCAGTAATTGACTTCCATGTTTCGCCTCCATCTGTACTTTTATACAAACCAGATCCTTCCCCACCACTTTCCATATTATAAGGAGAACGTTTTACCCTCCACATACCGGCATAAAATATTTCTGGATTACCTGGTTCCATCACTAAATCAGATGCCCCGGTTTGATCATTGATGTACAAGGTTTTTTTCCAAGTTTTGCCACCATCGGTGGTTTTAAAAATACCACGCTCTTCGTTGGGCCCAAATAAATGACCCATTACAGCAACCCAAACCGTGTTTGGATCACGAGGATGAATTACAATTCTTATAATATGCCTGCCATCTTTTAATCCTAAATTCTTCCAAGTTCTGCCTGCATCATCAGAACGCCAGATTCCTCCCAAGCCTTCTGCAACATTACCACGCATGGAATTTTCGCCTTCTCCTACATAAAGAATATTGTCGTCGCTTGGCGCAACAGCAACAGATCCGATGGTTCCTCCAAAATATTTATCGCTGGTATTTTTCCAGTTGCTACCGCCATCAGTGGTTTTCCAAACACCCCCACCTGTTGCACCAAAATAAAATGTGGTTTTGGTTTTATAGCTTCCAGTTGCAGCAGCACTTCTTCCGCCACGGTATGGACCAATTGATCGATACTTTACACTAGACAATAAAGCAGCATCGGAATTATCTTCCTTTACAACAACTGGTGTGGTTTTCGCTTTGTCTTTTTTTTGCGCAATGGCAAAGATGTTTACTGCTGTGAAAGCAAGCAACAAGGTAATTTTTCTCATGATAGCATTCAATTAGAGGAGTAATTTACTCAATCTAATGAATTCCCCAAAATAGAAATTGAAAGTTCTATTTTACTAGGTACCACTTATTTTCTAACCCTTCATTAATTTTGATGGTGCTGTTTTCAATTTGTGTTTCTACAGGCCCTAAACTGATGGTATATTTAGAGGGATACTGAATACCATTTACGGTTTGGTATTCTTTATAGAAAACTTCAGCTTTGGCATTTTTACCCATTCCATTTCCAAACATTTTCATCATTGCTCCAAAACCTGTGAGATTGGCAGCCATTTCGCCGGTTGCTTCTACTTTATTTACCAGTCCAGTATTGTTGTCGAAACAATAGTTAAGTACTTGACCAGTTTTAAGGGTGAGTTTTACTTTTGTGCTGGGCACTTTATTGATTTTTTCTGTTCCTACAATTTCTGCTGTATGTCCTTTGGCTGAATAGTTTACCAATTCGGCAAAAGCGCCTGAACAATCCAATTCGTATTGTTGTGCGCCCAATTCATTGGCATCCATTTTAGTTACACTTGCTTGGGTACCTGGCATATCACCAAATCCACGAATAGATGGAATAAAAATATATCCGGC
>JBILRH010000089.1:0-7255 GCA_044372715.1 Sediminibacterium sp.
AATAAAAACAGCAATTGGATGCTGGTTGCTTTTGGAATGGTAGGCACTTCTCTGAGTGGGGTAACTTTTGTAAGTGTACCAGGTGCTGTTGCCAAAGAATCATTTGCCTATTTTCAAATTACCATTGGCTATTTATTTGGTTATTTAATGATTGCTTATGTTTTGTTGCCCTTGTATTATCGATTGAACTTAACATCGATATACAACTACTTAAGTTCAAGATTAGGATATAATTCCTATAAAACCGGCTCTTCATTTTTTATTTTATCAAGGGTTTTGGGCGCTACCGCAAGATTGTATTTGGTAGTAAATATTTTACAAGAAGCCATTTTAGATAGTTTTCATATTCCGTTTTGGGCAACCACCTTAATTATTTTAGCAATGATTTTATTGTACACTTACGAAGGTGGTGTTAAAACAATTGTTTATACAGATACCCTTCAAACAACTTGTATGCTATTGGGATTGGTGATTTGCGTTATTTATATTTTGAACCAACTCAATATGGGATTTGGGGAAAGTTTACAAGCCATGAGCGATAAGGGCTATTCAAGAATTTTTGTTACAGACCCCAACAGCAAATTATTTTTCCTCAAACAAATTTTAGCTGGTGCATTTATAACAGTTACAATGACTGGGATGGATCAGGAAATGATGCAGAAAAATATTTCTGTGAAAACATTAAAAGATTCTCAAAAGAATGTTATCTCTATGGCAATTGTTTTAATGACCGTGATTTTAATTTTCTTATTCCTAGGAGGTCTATTGTATATGTATGCAGATACATTACAAGTTACTGCAGTTGGAGATAAAATATTTCCGACCATTGCTCTACAACACATGCCACCATTTGTTTCTGTTATATTTATTATCGCATTGATATCAGCATTGTTTCCAAGTGCAGATGGCGCTATTACCGCGTTAACATCATCTTTCTGCATAGATATTTTAGGAATCCAAAGAAGAACAGATTTAAGCGAAGCTGAACAGAAAAAAATAAGGCAAAGAGTACACTTAAGTTTCGCAGCAATTTTTCTTTTATTTGTAATGGTATTTAAATGGATTAACGACCCAAGTATGATTGGATTGTTGTTAAAAATTGCAGCATATACTTATGGGCCTCTATTGGGATTATTTACTTTCGGAATTCTTACTAAAAAAACAGTGAATGATCGATTGGTGCCTTATATATGTATTGCAGCTCCATTGATTTGTTTTTTCTTAGATAAATACCAAAAACTACTATTTGGCTCATTTGAACTTGGATTGGAATTATTGATCATCAATGGAACAATTACTTTTATTGGTTTATTGTTAATTACTAAAAAAAGTATTGCATCGGCCTAAATAAGCAATTCATGGATATGATTAACCAATTAGCTCAGTCCTATGCTGATTTATATACATCACCAGCATCGCCCGAATTAACAATCATTAGCCAAGAAACCTTGGATTCCCATCCAAAAGCACATATGCTTTCTGGCAAAATACAGGGTCAGTTTTTGGCTTTTATTAGCAATATGGTGCAACCAAAATTTATTCTAGAAATTGGCACTTTCACAGGATATAGTGCATTATGCCTTTTAAACGGACTTCAAAAAGGCGGTGAATTACATACTATCGAATTAAGGGAAACGGATGCCAATACAGCAGCAGCAAATTTTATGAAATTCGATGTAAATAAGCAAGTAACTTTGCATCGCGGAAATGCATTAGATATTATCAAACAATTACCATTTAAATGGGACTTGGTATTTATTGATGCAGATAAAACTGGATACATCAACTACTATGAAATGTTGGTACCAAATTTATCGGATAAAGGAATTATTGTAGCAGATAATGTATTGTTTCATGGAGAAGTTTTAGAACAAAATATTAGTGGTAAGAATGCAAAAGCAATTCATGCATTTAATGAACATGTTAACAATGACCCAAGAACAGAACAAGTAATGCTCACCATAAGAGATGGCATTACTTTGATTAAAAAGAAAAATAAATGAAATACTGTTTAACGCTCGCTTTTGTACTAATTTCTTTTTCTGCAGTATTTGCACAAAGAGAAAAAGTTGAATTCTATATAGCGCAATTCAATGAGATTGCAATTAAAGAAATGATCAGAACTGGAGTTCCTGCTTCTATTACTTTAGCCCAAGGTATTTTAGAATCACAATCAGGAGAAAGCGATTTGGTTAAACGATCAAATAACCATTTTGGCATAAAATGTAAACCCGAATGGACAGGTGCAAAAACCTACCACGATGATGATGAAAAAGGAGAATGTTTTAGGGTTTATCCTACACCAGAAGATTCCTATAAAGATCATTCTGATTTCTTAAAAACCAGATCGCACTATAATTTCTTATTTAAAATAGACCCTCTAGATTATGAAGCATGGGCCAAGGGTTTACAAAAAGCTGGATATGCAACACTCTCCACTTATCCCCAAAAATTGATTAAATTAATTAAAGATTACAATTTAAACGATTATACGATAATGGCTTTAAAAAAATCGTTGGGTACCGAAAATCTATACCAAAGTAATCGCTAACATTATTTAATAATACACACAATGTCTGACGTAATTTTATTTGATAAAACATTTGAGTCTTATTTACCAGAATCGTTAATTCAAGAAAAAATAAAAGAATTAGCAACACTGATTAACAAAGACTATGCAGGAAAAAAACCCCTGTTCATAGCCATTCTCAATGGCTCATTTATGTTTGCAGCCGATCTTTTTAAATTGATTGATCTTGAGGCAGAAATTTGTTTTATTAAATTAGCTTCTTACAAAGGATCAAAGTCTACGGGCAATGTTGTTACTTCAATTGGGCTTGATGCAGATTTGCATGATCGCCATGTAATCATTTTAGAAGATATCATTGATACTGGTAAAACCTTGCATGAATTCTTGCCTCAATTAGCCAATCAACATCCTTCATCACTCAAAGTTGCAGTATTATTACACAAACCAGATGCAACTGTCTATCCTGTTAAAATAGATTATTGTTGTTTTTCAATCCCCAATCGTTTTGTATTAGGTTATGGATTAGACTATGATGGATATGGTAGAAATTTAAAAGAGATCTACCAATTAAAAGGATCAGAATAATCAACTTTACTTTTAACCGAAGGCTTCTTTAACTCTGTCAAAAAAACTTTTCTCTCCTTTTGCCGGATTGGGTTTAAAATTGCTGCTATTGGTCATTTTCTCCAATGCCTCTTTCTCTTCCGCAGTTACCGATTGAGGCGTCCAAATATTAACATTGATTAATTGATCTCCGCGATGATAGCCCTGCACTTCTGGAAATCCTTTACCCTTTAACCTGAATATTTTTCCGCTTTGAGTTCCTGCAGGAATTTTAATTTTCGCTCTTCCATCAATAGTAGGCACTTCTACGCTTGTTCCAAAAACTGCATCCGGAAAAGTGATATGTAAATCATAGGCTACATTTAAGCCATCTCTGTGTAATTCATCATGCGTTTCTTCTTCTATCTGAATAATCAAATCTCCAGGAGCTCCACCTCTTGCACCTGCATTTCCTTTTCCACCCATGCTCAGTTGCATGCCTTCCTGAACACCAGCAGGTATATCGATGCTGATTGTTTCTTCGCCATATACCCTACCATCTCCTTTACATGCTCCGCATTTAGAAGTAATAGTAGACCCTTCTCCATTACAAGTAGGGCATGTTGTTACTGTTTGCATTTGACCTAAAAATGTACTGGTTACTTTTCTAACCTGTCCGCTTCCACCACATGTACCACAATTTTGTACACTGTTTTTATCTTTAGCTCCGCTACCTGCACATGTAGAACAAACTACATGCTTTTTTACTTTTACATTCTTGGTAACACCTTTTGCAATTTCTTCGTAAGTCAATTTTAATTTAATTCGCAAATTGCTTCCTCTTTGTCCGCGAGCTCTTGATGCTCCCCCACCTCCACGACTTCTTCCACCACCGCCAAAAAAACTTCCGAAAACATCATCCCCAAAAATATCTCCAAACTGGCTAAAGATATCATTCATATCCATGCCGCCTGGGTGTGCACCACCGCCAGTACCCGGGCCAAAAGCAGCATGACCATAACGATCATATTTTGCTTTTTTATCAGCATCACTTAATATTTCATAAGCTTCGGCAGCTTCTTTAAATTTTTCTTCTGCAGATGCATCTCCAGGATTTCTATCAGGATGAAATTGCATAGCAACTTTTCGGTACGCTTTTTTAATTTCATCTGCAGAAGCAGATTTACTCACACCCAATATTTCGTAAAAATCTCTTTTAGCCATAATGTGTTTATTTTCCTACTACTACTTTTGCAAATCTGATAATTTTATCATTTAAGTAATAGCCTTTCATTACTTCATCAATTACTTTACCTTTCAAGGCTTCGGTAGGTGCAGGAATTTCAGTAATTGCTTCATGCTTTTCTACATCAAAATCAGCCTCAATACTTTCCATGGCTTTTACCCCTTTCTGTAGCATTGCAGACCTGAGTTTATTAAATACCAAATGAATTCCTTCTTTCTGAACAGCAATGTCATCAGAAGTCTGTAATTGCTTTTCGGCTCTATCACAATCATCCAAAACATCTAAAAATGCTACAATCACATCTTTTCCGGCAGTTTGAATTAAATCTAAACGCTCTTTTGCTGTTCTACGTCTAAAATTGTCGAATTCAGCCATTAAACGTAGGTATTTATCTTTTTGCTCTTGCAATTCAGCTGCTAATTTTTCCAAGGCCGACTCTTCGGCTACTGCTTCATTCTGCTGCATTTTCGTCAGCATTCATTGCCATTCCTTCCTTTTTTTCAGCTGTTTCACTATTATTGGTGATTTCTTGCTCTTCCATAATACATTTATCTTGAATCTATTATTAGGCAAATATTTTGCCACGCAAAGAAAAGGGAAAAATTGACAGATTGCCACACCCTATATTTGTACCATGATTAAAGTTTACCTAAAGCAGAAAATAGCACCTAGAATTGCCAATGGACATCCATGGATTTACGGGAATGAGGTAGACCGAATTGCAGGCAATACCGAACCTGGAGATTTGGTTGAAGTAAGGTTTTCGGATGGCAAACTTGCTGGAATTGGATACATCAATCCAAAATCTCAAATTTTGATCAGATTGCTTTCCCGAAAACTTCAAACAATTGATGATGCATTCTTTTTAAATAGAATAAAATTAGCATGGCAGTATCGCCAAAAAACGGGGTATACCGAAAATTGCAGATTGGTTTTTGGAGAAGCCGATTTATTACCCGCCTTAATTATCGATAAGTTCAACGACTATTTTGTAATTCAAACTTTGGCTTTGGGTATTGAAAAATGGAAGCCTTCAATTGTAAAAGCATTGAATACTATTTTTTCTCCAAAAGGAATTTATGAAAGAAATGATGTTCCTGTAAGAACACTAGAAGGGCTTGAACAACAAAAAGGGTTTCTTTCAGATCCATTCAATACTCAAATCATTATCAATGAAAATGGTTTACAATTTAATGTTGATATTGAAAATGGACAAAAAACCGGCTATTTTCTCGATCAACAAGACAATCGAAGAGCCATCCAACATATTGTAAAAGGTGCGGATGTGCTAGGTGCATTTACTTACACGGGTACTTTTGAAATTCATGCAGCGCAGTATGGCGCCAAATCAGTTTTAGGAATTGACATATCGGAGCAAGCAGTAACTCAGGCTAATAAAAATGCTGAGCTAAATGGATTATCCCATATTTGTAAATTCGAAGCGATGAATGCATTTGATGTTTTGAAAGACTGGTCTAAAGAACCACCAAAATATGATGTGGTAATGTTAGACCCGCCTGCATTTACCAAAAGCAGAGAAAATATTCATAAAGCAGTTACTGGATATAAGGAAATCAATTTAAGAGGGATGAAATTACTAAGAAATGGTGGGTTTCTTGTAAGCTCGAGTTGTACCAATTTAGTAAGTCCAGATTTATTTTTAGCAACAATTGATATGGCTGCCAAAGATGCCAGAAAAAGAATTAGGCAAGTTCTATTTAATGCTCAATCTGCAGATCATCCAATTATTAGAGGTGTAGATAACACCAATTATTTAAAGTTTTTGATTGTAGAAGTGAGTGATCGATAATCCCGCAATAAATAATTTGCGGGTAAATAGAAACTACCTGATTACTTGAAATTTACCAGATTCAATAATTCTACCGCTTCTATCTCTTAATTGAAAAATATACAAGCCTCGATAATAAGCATCATTAAAGTAAATAGTAAGTTTTGCTTCAGTAACAATTGATGAAGCCATTTTTCTACCGATGAAATTATAAATCTCCAATGTATAAGATTTATCTACTGATTTATCAAATTCGAACTTGATAAATTGAGTGGCAGGATTGGGATAAAATTTCTGAATTTTTGTTGGGGAACCCACTGACCCAAATGAATTGTTCATCAAAGAATAGTCTGTAGTAAAGCTGCTACAAACCATCAAAAAACTACACAATATGAGTATGTATCGATATTTCATGTATAAATTCCGATGATGAAAATAACAAAACTCGAAGCCATCACCAAAAAAGAATAAGGCATTGAAATTTAAAAACTAAATTTCAATGCCTTATAAACTAAAATAACAGCTTAATTAAGCCCTTCTAAGGTTGTTTTGATAGCTTCGAAATCAGGAAGATCTCCCGGAGTTGCACATACTTCGGCATATTGAACAGTGCCTTCCTTATCAACTACAAATGCTGCGCGCTTGCTAACACCAGCCATTTCAAAAGCCGGGAATGTTTCATACAAAACTCCATAAGCTTTTGCTGCTTCTTTATTAAAATCGCTTAACAAAGGAAAATTTAGGTTTTGTTCATTCTTAAACTTATCCAACACAAATAATGAGTCTACAGATACGCCAAACACTTGCGCATTGGTGTTGTTGTATACAGCAATATTATCTCTAACATTACATAGCTCAGTAGTACAAACTCCTGTAAATGCCAATGGAAAGAAAAGAATTACTACATTCTTACCTTGTTGCTCAGATAAACTTACTTTTTGCTTTTCAGAATTGAATAAAGAAAAATCAGGTGCTTTTTGTCCTTTTTGAATACTCATTTGATGATTTATTTTAATGATGGTTTGCGAAAATATTAATAAAAATTGATTGTATGATCCTTTACGGTTAACAACCTAAAAATCAAATTGTTTACAGAACCATTTCAGGCACATGATCGGGAACGATTAGTTTTCCTGCTGTTTTTGAA
>JBILRH010000090.1:0-7245 GCA_044372715.1 Sediminibacterium sp.
AGTTGCAACTTTACTTACTTTCCTTCCTTCTAAGCAACATGGTATATAGATTATGTAGTTAATCACTCCCTGCAAATAGGAGAGTGTATTTGTATTTTAAAGTTGCCATAGTGAATAAAGAACTGATTATAAACGCAGCTCCTACAGGTGTTGAAATAGCCCTGTTAGAAGACAAACAACTGGTTGAATTACACAACGAAAGCGCCAACATGCATTTTGCTGTAGGTGATCTTTATTTGGGTAAGGTTAAAAAATTGATTCCTGGCCTTAATGCCGCATTTGTAGATGTAGGATTTGAAAAAGATGCATTCTTGCATTATACCGATCTTAGTCCTTATGTAAAATCGATTATTAAGTACACCCAAATGGCCATGAATGATAAAGAGCCAAATGGATTTGATTTTGCCAAATTTCAAACAGAACCTGAAATAGTTAAAAGTGGCAAAATCAATGAAGTACTCAATGGTAAGCCCAATGTGTTGGTACAAATTTTAAAAGAACCCATTGCTGCAAAAGGACCTCGTTTAAGTTGCGAAATTTCTTTGCCTGGTAGATTTGTTGTAGTTACCCCATTCAATGAAATTGTTGCTGTATCTAAAAAAATTCATTCTTCTGAAGAGCGTAAGCGATTGCATAAAATTGTAGAAGCCATTCGTCCGAAAAATTTCGGCATCATTGTACGTACTGCAGCAGAAGGAAAAAGCACTGCAGAATTACACCAAGATTTATTGGCCATTATAGATAACTGGAAAAGCATTCAAGCCAATTTAAAAGGTGCAGTTGCGCCCATTCGGATATTAAGCGAAGAAACAAAAACCACCAGCATACTGCGCGATTTATTAAGTGCTGATTTTAATAAAGTAGTAGTAAATGATAAAAATTTATTTACCGTTACTCAAAATTATATTCAAAGAATTGCACCTGATAAAACAGATATTGTTAGTTTATACCAAGGTGGGGGTCTGCCCATTTTTGATCAATATGGAATTACCAAACAAGTAAAAGCTTCTTTTGGCAAAACAGTAAACTTGCCAAGTGGCGCCTATTTAATTATTGAACATACCGAAGCTTTGCATGTAATTGATGTAAACAGTGGCTTTAAAAGTGTGAGCAATAATCAGGAAGAGAATGCCCTACAAACCAATATGGAAGCGGCTGAGGAGATATCAAGGCAATTACGCTTGCGCGATATTGGAGGTATTATTGTGGTAGATTTCATCGACATGAAATTGCCCGATAATAAAAGAAAAGTACAGGAAGCCATGGAAGGTTTTATGAAACCTGATAGGGCAAAACATTCTGTATTGCCTATTTCTAAATTCGGTTTGATGCAAATTACGCGTCAACGCATGCGCCCAGAAGTAAATATCAATACATCAGAATCTTGCCCAGTTTGTAATGGTTCGGGAAAAATTACATCTACTTTATTGTTAGAAGATGAAATAGAAAAGCGCTTGTATTATTTAAGTTCGCATGCACATAAGAATCTTACACTTACAGTTAACCCAATTGTATATTCACATTTAACCAAGGGATTCTTTACCAATATTGTAAAGAAATGGAGTAAGAAATTTAAGACCAAAATAAAAATCAACCAAAATAACAACTATCATATCATTGAGTTTAGGTTTTTCAATGAACATGAGGAAGAAATAAAATTATAATCACAAACGATAATTGAGGATGATGTGGCTTTTAGATTCCCACACATAATCAAACAAAAAAATTTTCAAAAAACAAAAGCCATCACTCGATTAAGAGGATGGCTTTTGTAATAAATGTATTTTATCTTTACTACTAATAATGTCTTAACGCCATTGCATTTAATGAAGCACCTCTAGCAGTTCCAATTGCAGCTAATGTAACAATTCTACCAGCAGACAAGTTTGTGCCTAAATTGAATGTAGCAACTACCGTTTGAGTACCCGCTAATTTTACTCTAAGTGTATAAGCAGTACCTCCAGGGATTGGAGCAAAAGTTGATAATGTTGTAGCATTAGGAGTAGCCCCTAAATAGGTTCTATTGGTTAAAGTAACACTATCCAAAGCTGGGGCAGTTCTAAGCAAAGTAAGATCCACGGCAGGAGCTAAAGGAGCTAAATGCAAGAAACGTACATGTACATTTGTTCCAGTAGGTGGGGTTAAATCGTCGGTTAATTGAACCGAACGCAAAGTTTGAGTGCCGGATATAGGTAATGTATCATAAACAGCAACTGTGTATGATTTATTTGCAAGGAAAGCCCAGTTTGCATCAACTAAACTTGTTCTTCCTGAATCGGTAGAAATTTTAATATTTCTCGAACCATTTAACAATGGAATGTAAGCGCCTCCGTTTCCACCGCCACCACCTAAAGAAGTACGAAGGTCATAAGTTAACCTTCTGCTTCCATTTGATACCAACCCATCAATAACAATATCTGCAGTAGGAGCTGCGGGCGCTGCATAGATGAACGCTACTGATGAATTTGCATCCCCAATTAGCGTTACAGCATCTTTTTCACAAGCTGTAATTCCTAATGAAGCAATTGCTAAAAGTGAATATATAAGTTTTTTCATTTTTTATCTTTTTATTTGATCAATTAATACCCGGGATTTTGTGTCATATTCGGATTGGCATCCCTTTCACCTTGAGGAATAGGCCAAACCCACTCTCTACGAGTTGGAGCAAGTATGGCTTGTGTAGTTGGTGCTGTTATTGTTCCTCTATTGATGTTGCGGTTTAATCTTTTTAAGTCAAACCAACGATGACCCTCCATGAATAATTCCTTTCTTCTTTCTAAAGCAATGGCATCAGTTAAGGCAGTGCCAGATTCTGTGCCATTTACAAAACCATTGATACGAGCAGCACGCAAAGTATTTAAATCATCCAAAGCCAAAGCAGACTGAGAGGAGAAGGCTCTTGCTTCTGCGCGAATAAGGTACATTTCTCCTGTACGAAATGCTTTCCAATCTACAACACCATCTAATGCAGTTCCTTTTCCGTTGTATTTAGTTACAACCAATCTAGAATTTGCCCTTACCAATGCAGAAGTAGAAAACCCTCTTGTTACTGAGGTAGAAAATCTGATATCATTCACTTCGTTAATCTGACTAAATAATGCTGGACTTCCTTCAAACTGGGAGCGGTTGGTTCCTGGAGGTGGGCTATAAACATCCCCAGCCAATCTACTCAAAAACTCACCTGGTGAAAAGAATACTGCAAATGCAACTTCTGTTTGACTTTGATCGCGCCATATAGTTGGATAAACAGATCTACTAGCTAATGGCAAAGCATTTATAACCGCGGTTGAAGCTGTAATTGCAGTTGGCCAATCTTTTGCATACAAGGCAACGCGAGCTTGAATCGCATTTAAAGCAGTTAGATCAATTCTATATTTTGCTGAAGCTGTATTTATCGGCGCATTTACATTCGACAATGCTGTTCTTGCGGCAGCAATATCTGCATATATTTTATCATACACTTGGGTTACAGTTAAACGAGCAGGTTTAAAAGAAGCAGGTGATGATTCCAAGGGAGATTGGTCTACATAAGGAATAGCTGGTGATGTGCTTGTGCGATCGAGGTTGTCGGCAAAATATTTCAATAAATCAAAATGTGCCATTGCTCGCAGAGCAATTGCTTGTCCTTTAATACTATTTACACGAGTTTGATTACTTGGATTGGCAAATTTATCAATGTTATTGATGATAACATTTGCATTAAAAATAACACCCCATCCTGCCAACCAGGTTTCGGCAATAGTACCGTTTGTTGAAGTATACACCCAATCTGTTAACTCATTAAAATTTACTAAAGATTCAGATGTTTGCACTAAATCATCTGCAATCATATCTGGTATTACAGATAGGTTTCTTCCATAATAACCGACACCGCGTAAGCTAGTGTACACAGAACTTAATGAAGTCTCAAAATCTCCTACTGTTTTAAATGCATTCTCTTGTGATAGCGCATGCGTAGGTGTTTTATCAATGGCTTTCTCACAGCCAACTACTCCAACTATTAATATTGAAGTAAGTATATATTTAAACAATGTCTTTTTCATTCTTTTTGATTTTTATTGTTAGAATCCTACGGTTAAACCTATGGTTAATGTTCTTAAAGCAGGGTACTGTGCTCCATTCAACACACCATTTGATAATTCTGGATCCCAGCCTTTAAATTTGGTTCCTGTCCATAAATTTTCGCCCATTACAAAAAATCTTGCATTGCTAATACCTATTGCTTTTGCGGTTTTTGGTGTTAAATTATAGGATAGTGTAACGTTTCTTAAACGAAGGAAACTACCATCTTCTAAAAAGCGGGTTGTAGCTGTACGAATTGGAGCGGTAGATCTAGGGATATCTGTAATGTCGCCTGGCTTTCTCCACTCATTCAACATGGTTACAGCTAAATTATCAATACCATAATCAAATCTTTCAACTAATTGTCGATCGTTATTGTATACTAAATTACCAAATACATAATTGAAGAATACACTTAAGTCGAATTGCTTGTAAGTAAACTTATTGGTAATTCCACCGAAGAATGGTGCATCTCTGGTTCCGAAAATTTGACGATCAGCTGCATCATTAAATAGTTCAGTAAGCGTGCCATTAGGTCTTTGGAAAATGTTATTTCCATTATTAGGATTCACACCCGCAAATTTCACCAACCAATTGCTATTTAAAGGAGATCCAATCCGGTTAATTGTGTTTCCCGATATGATTCCAATTGGAGGTGTTGTTGGAGTTAAAGAAAGTATTTCATTTCTGTTAACAGTAAAATTTGCTTGAGTAGTCCAACGGAAGTCTTTTGAGCTAATATTCTCAGTAAACAAAGTAAATTCAAATCCTCGATTTCTAACTTCGCCCACATTGGTATTCAAAGAAGTGAAACCTGTTGTTCTAGACAATTGATTGTTTAAGAATAAACGTTCTGTTACTTCACTATAATAATCAACACCTAAAGTAATTCTGTTTTTTAAGAAAGTTACATTCAATCCAATATTGAATTTATTCCGTTGTTCCCAAGTAAGATCTTGGTTAGGTAATTGAGATAATCCTGGTCCATTAATGCTTGTATAAGTTCTATTAGCAAATAATTCTCTTGAGGCAAAATCTCCAATTCCTTCTTGATTACCAACAGAACCATATGAAGTAGTTAGTTTCAAGTTGTCAATAAAATTTACGTTCTTGAAGAAACTTTCATCACTGATTACCCAACCAGCACCAACAGAATAGAAGGTCGCAAATCGATTGTTTCCACCAAATCTAGATGATCCATCTCTTCTTATGCTTGTATTGAAAAAGTACTTGTTTTTATAGCTATAGTTACCAATTGCAAAGTAAGAAATCAATGCGTTTTCAGTTCTACCTTCTGCTACGGAAGGAATATTCAACCCGCCGGAACCAGGAGTGATTCCTGCTCCATTTTGCAAATTACCTGATAATCCGAAACCGGTGAAACTAAAGCTAGAAAGAATTCTATTTACAAACTCATTATATGCACCAAGAGTAAAATTATGATCTCCAATTGTTTTGGTATAATTTAATGAAGTTGTTCCTGTATAGCGAGTTAATGTTCTAGAACCTTTATTAAAAGATCCCTGATTACCATTTGCCGACTGTCCAACTGTGCTTAATTTTGTAAAAGAGTTTGTTGCATCCCAACTCTCATAATCTACACCCCACTGTGTTCTGAAACTCAATCCTTTTGCAATGAAACCAAGTTTTGATTCCAAATAAGCACTCGTAATAAGTTTTAATTCTTTTGTACTTCTATAAGCTTCATTTATATCTAGATAAGGATTGGGTTGACCAGATGCAAATACTTGGTAAGTGCCAGTATTGGGATTAACGGGGCGTTCATATGCGTTGGCCCAACGGATTGCATTTAATGGAGAAGCAATACCAGTATTATTTTCGGTAGTATTCTCATAATTACTCCAACCTCCGTATGCCTTTACTCCAATCTTGGTATTATTTGATAAGGAATGATCAAGGTTTACACGCAAACTATAACGCTTTAACCCTGTTTGTTGAACAGTACCTGATTGGTTAAATAAACCACCAGAAATAAAGAAAGATGTTTTTTCGTTACCGCCACTTGCACTTAATTGGTGGTTATTGGTAATTCCAGTTTGTGTAATTAAATCCTGCCAATTGGTATTGATACCGCGTAAGCTATCTACTTGTCTGGTTGTCCATCCATTGAACACATTGCCATTGGCTAATTCATAATCCAACTTTTGATTTGAATTCATTAATTGGAGTGGATTCTCTGGGAAACGAGACTGACCATATTGACCATTGTATTCTAGTTTTGTTTTACCTGATTTTCCCTGCTTACTAGTAATAACAATTACACCGTTTGCACCACGAGAGCCATATATAGCAGTAGTAGACGCATCTTTTAACACACTAATGCTTTCAAAGTCGTTCGGGTTAATTGATGAGAAGTTAGCTGCAGAAATTTGAATTCCGTCTAAAATATACAATGGCTCAGTAGTTCCGTTAACAGAACCAACACCACGAATGAGAACACGTGCAGCAGCACCAGGTTGACCAGAGTTTGATTGAATTAATACACCTGAAGCTTGACCTTGTAACATTTGATCGAATGAACCTATTGGTACATTTTTTAGGGCCTCTTTATTTACAGTAGCAATGGCTCCAGTGACTTGACGTTTTTGTGAAGACTGGTAACCAGTTACAACTATTTCGTTCAAGGATTTATCTCCAGGAACAAGTTGAATGTTTTGCGAAGTTGCACCAACAGCAATTTGTTGATCATCAAAACCAACATAACTTAAAGTTAGCTTTTTAGCTGTGCTAGGAACAACTACCGAATAAGTACCATCGGCTTTTGTTACTCCTAATCCTTTTCCATTTAAGCTAACGGTAACACCAGAAAGTGGTGCTCCAGTTTGCGCATCTGTAACTTTACCTGTTACAGTGGTGTTTTGTGCGAGTAGCGTAAGAGACGCAAATACAATAGCACAAAAACTGAGTAATAGTCTTTTTCTCATGTAGTTTAATTTTTGGTGTAATTACCATTCATCATGATAATCGACCGCGAATCTAAGAGAAAAACAAATTACTGTTAAATTTATTTAACTTTTTTTTTACTCTTGTTGAGGTTTTTTTAATAAATTGAATTAATTGTTAAACAGGGCCCATTTTTATAGTTTCCTTTATTTTTTCACAAAAATCCTTGGATTAACGGTGATTTATCGGCAATTGCATCTAAAATATTTGATTTGCATT
>JBILRH010000091.1:0-7215 GCA_044372715.1 Sediminibacterium sp.
CTATTGTTTGGGCTATGCCATTGGATAGCGGATTAATTAAGAAACAAGTAGAATACCATGATGCAGTATATGCTTTAAGTGCTCCATTTACTGGTTCAGCAAAAGAAATATTTAAAACCAAAATGCGCTATCAAGGCACTAGCTGGGGCAATGCAACATTGGCATTGGTACAAGAAGTTTCTAGAACCAAGCAAACTGGTAGAGTAAGTAGGTTTAATAGTACAACAGGCAGTTTGGAATTATTGTACGAGCGTAATCAAACAGATGCATACAATAACCCAGGAACCCCGGTAACTGCAAAAAATAGCTTTGGAAGAAATGTGATTATTACTGTAGACAATGGCAGCAAGATGCTTATGAATAACACAACAGGATCTTCTCCAAAAGGCGATTTGCCATTTTTAGCTAAGTTTGATTTAAACACTAAACAAAATGAAATTATTTGGAGAGCATCTGAAGGAAGCTTTGAATCAATTACCGAAGTATTGGATGCCAATAAACTTACTTTAATAAGTAGAAAAGAATCTCAAAAAGATGTTCCTAATTATTTCATCAAAGATTTAATGCTTCGCATTGCGGATAGACCTATTACCAATTTCACCAACCCATATCCCGCATTGGAAGGCGTAAGCAAAGAAAAAGTGAAATACAAAAGAGCAGATGGAGTTGACTTGACAGGAGATTTATATTTACCAAAAGGATATAATAAAGAAAAAGATGGTCCATTGCCTTTGATTATGTGGGCCTACCCTCGTGAATTTAATTCTGCCGCAGATGCAGCTCAAGTTAGAGGCAGCAAAGACAGATTCACTAGCTTAAGTTGGGGAACACCTATTTATTATGTAACACAAGGATATGCTGTTTTAGAGAATGCAGAAATGCCAATTGTTGCTGCCAGTGCAGATAAAAAACCAAATGATGATTTTGTTGCTCAACTAAAATTGAATGCAGAAGCTGCTATAAATTATTTAAGCAATATGGGTGTAGCAGACAAAAACAGGATTGCTGTAGGTGGGCATAGTTATGGTGCATTCATGACTGCTAATTTATTGGCACATACTAAATTATTTAAAGCAGGTATTGCTCGTAGTGGTGCTTACAATAGAACATTCACCCCTTTTGGATTTCAAAATGAAGACAGAACTTATTGGCAAGCTCCACAGTTGTATTACGAAATGAGTCCATTTAGTTATGCCGATAAAATTAAAACACCTATCCTTTTGATTCATGGAGAAATGGACGACAACACCGGAACTTTCCCAATTAATTCAGAGCGTTTATTCGCAGCCATTAAAGGAAACGGAGGCACCGTTCGTTTTGTATATCTTCCATATGAAGCCCATGGATACAGAGGTAAAGAGAATTTACTTCATTTACTATGGGAACAATTTCAGTGGGTAGAGAAGTATGTTAAGAATGCGAAATAATAATTAATTGAAATATCTGACTAGAACGTCTGCTCATCCGAATTGCTGAATTTTCTATCGAAAATTCAACCCACACAATTCGTCTTAAGGCATACTTATCTAGTCAGATATTTCAATTTATATTTTTGCCAATTCGTTTAAAGGTTGCTTATTTACTGGGGCTTATTTTTTTGTAATTATCGTAATTGATTAACTTTTCAACTTGTAATTCTTTCCATGGAGTTGTACCATCTTCTTTTCTTGTAAAAAGATATTCTGATGAAGAAGCAATTACTATTTCTGCTGTGGTATACACTTTGCAACCCTCTAATAAATGTCCACCAATGGATTTACCAGTAGAATCTGCAACTGAAATATGTAAATGAGATCCGTCAGTGGATAAAGTTCCTACTAAACTAACTATTTCAAAATGGCCAGATCCTAGGCTTCCTTTGGATTGATTCGCAAATCGAATATTATAATCAGTTAAACTTCCAACACAGGTAACCATCCAGCCTGCTTTGATTGAGTATTCTTTTACCAATGAATCGAGGGAAAGTTTTAAATCTGCACCAGGTTTCAATCTAAAGGCAATGTGGTTGGTCATATTGTTGGATTTACATGAGATAATAAAAAAAATACTAATAATGAATATCCATTTTTGCATACAATGTATTAATTGATAGATAAAGATAGTGCCAGGCTATTACTAAAGCAATATTTATAATTGAACAGGTGCAATCTGTACTTGCTGAAATCATCTATTTTTATTACACTTAGTAAATCAAGAAAAAAGCAAAGCCTGAAATATGGCCTTTATAGAAGAAATGGAATTTATTTGGTCTTGAAAAAATTAATTCTTTCTATTCAATTCAATAGGCTTCAACACTTGCAATTCCCAAATAGCATATTGGGCCTTTAGTTCATTAAAAATTGTTGTATTTTCAAATTTAACATTGCGATCTTCAAATGGATCTGTTTTTAAATTGAATAGATACTCTTCTTTTTCTGTTTGCAAATATTTCCAATCGCCAGAACGAATGGCTTTTTGTTGATTACGTTGAAATACTCGCCAATAAAAGGTCCTGGGAATTTGATTCGATTTTTTCTGTAAAATGGGAAGAATATTAATACCATCCATCGAAGAGTTAGCATCTTGCTTTGCACCAGCTACTGACAAGAATGTTGCGGTAAAATCCATATGAATGGTTGGTTGATCTGAAACAATTCCTGCTTTTATTTTTCCAGGCCAAACTACCATAGCAGGTTCACGGATTCCTCCTTCCCATAAAACAAATTTTTTTTCTTTGAATCCGCCCATATCAGAAAAACGCTCTCCCCCATTATCACTTGTAAATACGATCAATGTGTTTTCAGCATTACCGGAGGCTTTTACGGCAGCCAAAACTTTCCCAACCGCAGCATCTAAACTTTCAATCATGGATTTGTAAATGTCAATAGAACCTCCTTGCTTAGATTCTTTTCCACCCAATGGATATACAGCTGATCCAGGGGCTTGCCATGGCCAATGAGGTGCGTTAAATTGTATACTTAAAAAATAGGGTTGATCGTGTTTTTGTTGAATGATCTTTACTGCTTTTTCGGCAAACAAATCAGTTAAGTATCCATCTTGTTTTAACTGCTTTTCGTTGTCATATAAATCTAAATTACCACTAGGATCGGTATGACTAATATAATCAATACCGCCACCATGATACCCAAAAAAAGAATCAAAACCATTGGCATTGGGGCTGTATTTTGGCGTAAATCCTAAATGCCATTTTCCTACTAAATGTGTTGAATAACCTGCTTTCTTTATAAGACTAGGTAATGAAGGAGTTGATGCACTTAGTCCAACCAAACTATCGCTGGTTGTCCAATCCAATGGTTCATACAAACCAACTGTTGTTCTTGCTGGGTAACTGCCTGTCATAAACGCGGTTCTGCTTGGGGTGCAAACAGGAGCTGCAGAATAAGCCTGCGTAAGTTTTACTCCTTCCCTTGCCATTTGATCAATAAAAGGAGTTTTATTGATCTTACTTCCATAACAACTTAAATCAGCATAACCCATATCATCTACCATGATGAAAATGATATTGGGCTTTTTCTGAGCAAATAAACAAAAACCATTGAATAATAAAATACAAACAATAGACAAAGAAAGAAATCTGCTGCTCATACTATGCAGTTATGATGATTAATGAATACTTTAAGCTTTAATTGCCCATCTAAATTTAGTAGATTTTGCTCTAGGATTGCTATTGATTTCCTCGATAGATGGCCTAATTGGCTCTTCAGCAATTTCACTATACACACCTTCTCTAAAATAAGTTTGAAATGATTTTTTTACCCTTCTATCTTCTCCTGAATGAAAAGAAAGTATAGCTACCCTAGCTCCAGGTGCAAGTATATCAGGTAATTTTGCAAGAAACTTATCCAATACTTCAAACTCCTTATTAACTTCTATTCGTAAAGCCTGAAAACAACGTTGGCATGATTTTCTTATCTCTTCTTTTTTGGTAGCTGCATGTAGATTAACCAATACGTCTTGGATGACCTCTTTTAATTGAGCAGTTGTTTCAATAAATTGCCGCCCATTCATTTTTTCAGCAATAGCAGCAGCAATTTTTGCTGCATGTGGTTCGTCGGAATTTTCAATTAAAATTTCTCTTAATTGTTCAGTAGTACATTTTTTTAAAAATGCAGCAGCCGATTTACCTGTTGAAGGATTTAAACGAAGATCCAATGGCCCGTCTAGTTTTAAAGAAAACCCTCTTTCTGGATTATCGATTTGCATAGAAGAAACCCCTAAATCAGCCAATACAAAATTCAAAGGACCTGATTGATAAAAAATTTGGTCAATATCTGAGAAATTCATTTTTTGAAGCACCAATACATCTTCGCCATATCCTAGATCTTGCAATCTTTTTCTTGTTTTTGGCAATTCAATAGGATCAATATCTATCCCAAATAATTTACCTCCAGGCATTAATTGTTTGAGTATTGCTAAACTATGTCCTCCATAACCAACAGTTACATCTAAGCCTATTTGACCTGGTTGTATCTGTAAAAATTCCATAATCTCCTTTACACAGATTGAAATATGCATACCTGCAGGGGTTTTCCCTTGCTGGATTAGCTTAGCTATATCCTCCCCATATTTTTGAGGTTGTAATTCTTTGTACTTTTCCTTAAATCCTTTGGGATGCGTACCTTTATAGCGTTCTCTTCTTGGTGGCTTTGAACTAGATTCATCCATATTATAAAAGTAATTACTTAATTACAATAAAAAGAAATCACTGTTGAAACTATACAAAATAGACTATAAAATAGCTATATTTGCGCCTTAGAAAGGCTAGAAAAATAACCAGCATATGACCCAAATTGAAGCTACCAACCTCTGTAAGAAGATTTTAAAAGAGTTTGACCCCAATAATGTTGCTAAAGAAAATAGCATCAATGATTTAAAAACACTTCGTGGTCATTTCTTAGCTATCGAAGACCCAATGCTTACTAAAACAGTACGTTTAGCATACGAGTATCTATCCAATAACGATTCATTTGATATTGCGATTGAAGACTTCGAGCCAACAGAAGAACAAAGCACTTTTGAATACTTCGTGGAATTACTAATGAATTATGAACATCCTTTCAATCGCAAAGAGTTACAAGAATTCAAAACTGCGTTGGAACAAGCTTAATTTATAGTTACCACTACTTTCCCTTTTGTTCTTTTGGTTTCCACTTTTGATTGAGCTTTGGCTAGATCGGGAAATGGATAGATTGAATCTATTATTGGTATTAACCTAGCCAATTCAATATTTGCTTTGATCCATTGCAATTTATTAATGGTTGATTGTACAATTACTAGAGCAGCTTTCTTTTTAGAGAAAAAATTTAGCAAATACTGGCGTATCAAAATCTGTTTACTGGGAACCGTAGTAATGTAGACACCTGTTTTATTTAATGTATTTTTTAGTTTTTGAAATGACTGATTGCCAAATACATCAAAGTATATATCGTATTCAGTATTTGTAACTGATTTTTCCGCATAATTCAATGTTATATCTGCTCCTAAAGAGCTGCATAAATCAAAATTAGCTGGAGAAGTTAATGTGGTTACTATTGCTCCAAATGATTTTGCTATCTGAATAGCCATTGTTCCAACTCCTCCAGATGCACCATTGATACAAACATGAAAACCTTCCTTAATTTTTCCAATATCCATTAAAGCCTGTAAAGCTGTTTGCGCTGCTAAAGGAATAGCAGCAGCATTTATTAAATCTATATTGTTGGGTGATTTACAAATTTCTTGTTCGCTTACTGCAACAAATTCTGCAAAAGTTTTTCCTGCCCAACCATTCACCATACCAAAAACAGGATCTCCAATTTGATATTCAAAATGATTAGACTTATCTACTATACCCGCATAATCAAAACCCACACCCATTGGAAAGCTTGAACCAGTGAGGGCTTTGTAACGCCCCTTTCGTATAAAAGTATCTTTTGGATTTACAGATGCAGCTACAACTCTAACCAATACTTCATGCTCTTTTATTGATGGAATTGGAGCATTAACAATATCAAGTTGATCGGTTTTACCAAAACCTTTAATGATGGCTTTTTTCAAATGCAGTATAAATTTTTATCAATACTATTGATGGTTAAATAATTCTTTTCCTTCCCATAAAATAATATAAAACTCCAGTAATTCCATTTAGAAATATCAAACAAATAACCCACATTGTTTTTTCATTGTTGCTTATTCGATTTGACCTAACTACTTCTAAAATTGACAAGAGAATATAAATAACAGAAAGAATTACCCCCAACACAAGCACCGACTCTAAATAACTCAAGTGCATGATTTTAAAAATTGCACCAATTGGAGTTAATATCAATCCTCAAAAAAACAGATTTTAAATAACGTCTCTTTATTCATATAATTCTAAATACTAAAAAAATACTCCCCGCCAAAGCATTCTGACAGGGAGTATTTCAAATTATTCAACTACAAAAAAGAATTAACCAATAACTCATAACGCTTATCTCTTAATTCTTATCTCATAATTCATAATTCTTAATACCCTAACCCCATATCTCTCCCCTTCATTACAGCAGGAACTCCTTCTGCAATCCATTTAGCAGGCTTATCTCCTTTCAATAAATAATCGAAGAATTGTTGCTCGCGAATTTGAATATCTTTTCTATTTCTGCGCTCTACTAAATTATGTGCTTCGTTATTATAATTCAACATCCACACAGGTTTTCCTAATCTGCGTAAAGCAGTAAACATTTCTATACCCTGGTACCAAGGCACTGCATCATCTGCATCATTTGCCATAATTACAACTGGTGTTTTAACTTTAGGGAAATAGAATAGTGGAGAATTCTCTAGGTATAAATTGGTTTTCTCCCACAAACTTGCTCCGATTCTACTTTGGGTTTTTTCATATTGAAACTGTCTATTTAAACCAGTACCCCATCTTATTCCGCCATATGCACTCGTCATATTGGCTACGGGAGCACCTGCCCAAGCTGCTGCATATAAATTGGTACGTGTAATTAAATGGGCAATTTGGTAACCTCCCCAACTTTGTCCTTGTAAGCCCAGCTTTGTACTATCAACATATCCCTTTGCAACCAACGCTCTTGTGCCACTTACAATGTAATCATAAGCACCTTGTCCTGGATAACCAGTTTTATACCAAATATCTGGAACAAAAAC
This sequence comes from Sediminibacterium sp., assembly GCA_044372715.1. Classification (GTDB taxonomy): domain Bacteria; phylum Bacteroidota; class Bacteroidia; order Chitinophagales; family Chitinophagaceae; genus Sediminibacterium. Next base: position 7,135 of record JBILRH010000091.1, read on the forward strand.
AATATATCCTCTGCTTACAAAAAATGAAATATTTAATCTAGAAGGTGTAGGCGAAGGTGGTTGATAACCAAACAATCCATC
>JBILRH010000092.1:0-7037 GCA_044372715.1 Sediminibacterium sp.
TAAACTTTTCACATGCAAACCATCCTGATTGCCGATAGTGGATCTACCAAATGCGAATGGAGTCTATTATTGAAAGGCAAAAAAAAGAAAATAATTACCCCTGCCATTAGTCCATATTTTGTTTCCGCAGAAGAAATGAGCCAAATTCTTAATGCCAAATTATTGCCCAAAATAGGCAATGCAAAAATTGAAGGGATTTATTTTTATGGAACGGGATTAAGGGATTTGGACAATGCAAAAAGCATGAAATCTACGTTGAAAAAAATATTTCCAGCTGCATCTATAGAAGTAAATCACGACCTAATGGGCGCCGCAAGGGCACTCTGTGGCAAAGAAAAAGGGATTGCTTGCATTTTAGGAACTGGCTCTAACTCATGTTATTACAATGGCAAAAAAATAGAGAAAAACAGTCCTGGATTAGGATATGTTTTAGGAGATGAAGGCAGTGGCAGTTATTTGGGTAAAAAAGTAATTCAATATTATTTATACAAAACATTTGATGAAGATTTGCACAATGCCTTTGAAAAAAGATTCAATGAAACCCATGATAGTATTTTATACAATGTGTATAAAATGCCTCTGCCCAATCGATATTTGGCAAGTTTCGCCATATTTCTAGCAGAAAACAGAGGGCATTTTATGATTGAAAATATCATTGAAGACGGATTAAACGACTTTTTTTTCACCCATTTATACAAATACAAAGAGAGCTGGACAAAACCCATCCACTTCATCGGCAGTATTGCATTTGGATTTAGAGATGTTTTAAAGGAACTTTGCAATACTTATGAGTTAGAATTAGGCAAGGTACTTAAGACCCCAATGCCCGGTTTGATAGAATATCATCAAAAAAAATAAATATGGCTGAATTCATAAAAGTTACCGAACAAGCATCTACATACCGACATTTAGAGCAAATGTCTATTCATGATTTGTTGATCAACATTAACGAAGAAGACAAAACCGTTCCCAATGCAGTAGAAAAAGCTATACCTGCAATTGAAAAACTTGTTGCAGCCATTAGCGATAAAATGTTGGCTGGAGGAAGATTGTTTTACATTGGAGCAGGAACCAGTGGTAGATTGGGCATTGTGGATGCAAGTGAATGCCCTCCCACTTTCGGAGTGCCTTATGGCTTGGTAATTGGTTTAATCGCCGGAGGAGAAAAAGCCATTACTCAAGCAGTTGAATTTGCAGAAGACAGCGCCGAAGAAGGTTGGTCAGATTTACAGAAACATTTTATAAACGATAAAGATGTGGTTGTTGGACTTGCGGCAAGTGGTACAACTCCTTATGTAATTGGTGCATTAAAAGAATGCCGAAAAAGAGGCATTATAACGGGCAGTATTAGTTGTAATCCAAACTCCCCAGTATCAGCTGCGGCCGACTTTCCGGTAGAAGTAGTTGTTGGGCCTGAATTTGTTACAGGTAGTACAAGAATGAAAAGCGGTACAGCACAAAAATTGGTTCTCAATATGATTTCTACTTCAATTATGATTCAATTAGGCAGAGTAGAAGACAATAAGATGGTGAACATGCAATTGAGTAATGTTAAGCTAGTAGACAGAGGTGTAAAAATGTTGATGGACCGTTTAGCCATCAATGACTACGAAAAAGCAAAAGACTTATTACTAAAGCATGGTAGTGTTAAAAAAGCGGCGGAAGCAGTTAGTCAATAAGAATTAGCAATTTGAAATGCACGAGATAGAACCTTTTTTTAATTGGCGGCATATTTATATTGCCGAGGAAGACCCTCAATCTCCTTTTTTTGGAAGAACCTATAGCGAATTTGAATTTTCGCAAACAGTTTACAATTACTATATACATCCGCAATGGGATGATTTTGGTAGCAGAACTTTATACATTAAAATTATCTATGTTGATTACGAATTGAATTTTGCCATCATCGAAATGATTGGCGAATGGAATGATGCCATTGAGAATGATATCATGGAATTAAAGCGAGAAATCATTGATCAATTATCTAAACTGAAAATCACAAAATTTATTCTAATCACAGAAAATGTGTTGAATTTTCATAGCAGTGATAAAGAATATTACCAGGAATGGTTCGAAGAAGTAACAGAAGAAAATGGTTGGATTGTAGCGCTCAATATGCCAGAAGCAACCCAACAAGATTTTCGCAAAAAGAAACTCAACTATTATATCGAATTAATGGAAATTGCTGATTGGCGCATCTACAAACCCTATCATCTGTTTAAAAAAATAGACGACCAAATTTCGAAAAGAATTAGTCTTTAATAGTGCTATTTATACTGAATTGATTATACCAGACCACCATTTACTTTTATGATTTGTCCATTGATCCATTTTGCTTCTTCTGTACACAAGAAAGCAACAACACTACCAATATCATCTGATTGACCAACGCGGTCGAGTGGAGACAATGAACCTAAATATTTTTTTCGATCCGGATTATTTCGAATTGCCGCATTATTAAAATCTGTTTCAACAGGCCCAGGCGCAACTGCATTGGCACGTATCCCTTTTTTTCCCAATTCAAAAGCAAGGTATTTAGTAAAAACCTCTATCGCACTTTTCAACGATGCATAAACAGAGTAACCCGGAACAAAATAGGCAGTAGTGCTCGAAGAAATATTGACAATTGATGCTCCAGAGGGCATCAACGGAATAATTTTTTGAGTAAGAAAAAAAACCGATTTAAAATGCACATTCAAGAATTCATTAAACATTGTTTCAGTTACCGCCTCAAAAGGAACCGTAGAACCCATTCCGGCATTATTGATTAAACAATCCAGATTTTCTGCATTAAATTCTTTAGTTAATATATTTCTTAATCCTGTTACAAAATTATCTAATTCATCAAACGCATTCATATCTAAAAACAGTGCAGCAGCTTTTCTGCCGGTAGATTGAATGGCATTTACTACTTCGTTTGCTTCGGCTTCTTTTGTTTTATAAGTAATAATCACATCAATGCCTTTGTTGGCAATTTGGATGGCCATATCTTCCCCCAAACCCCTACTTCCTCCGGTGATCAATGCTATTTTTTGTTTGCTCATAATTAACTTATTATACTGATAGTTGAATAAAAACCTTATCCCCTATATAAAATTGAAATGCCGCTGTTCGTATTTTAATTACAAGCCCATCCAACAATACTTCAATCATATAATAACTTCCAAAAAACAAAACCCGTTTTACAATTCCCATAAGCCCTATCCCCTCTTTATTAATCGAGAATTGCTCAGGGCGAACCATGGCTTTTTTACCCCTCACCCCTTCTCCTATCAATTGTTCAAATGCAGGATGAAGACTAGTGTCCACTAAATTATATTCGCCTAATAAGGCGGCTACATACTCATTTGCTGGATGAAAATACAATTGCTTTGGATTTCCATCTTGAATAATTTTCCCATCTTTCATAATCAACAAACGATCTGCCCAACTCAACAAATCGGTTGCATCATGAGAAACCAAAATACAAGTAATTTTAAGCTGCGTACAAATATCATCAATCACCGATTGAATGATTTGCTTGTGTACTCTGTCTAAATTCGAAAATGGTTCATCCAAAAATAATAGAGATGGAGCGGTTATTAATAACTTAGCCAATGCAATGCGTTGTTTTTCACCACCAGAAATTTGATCATTTTTTCTTTTCATCAAATGATCAATCCTACAAATAGTATACACGATAGCTGCGTCATCATCATTTAACCGATTAGACATGGCCAATAGCTCTTCAACACGATAGTTATTGCGCAGTTCAAAATGCTGAGAGAGGTATCCAATTTTTGGATGCCCTGGCAGTAATTGCTCTAAAGGCCCCAATACTTTTTCTTGATTAAAAAATACATCTCCCCCATCTGGCTGAATTAGCCCAGCAATCATTTTCAATAAAGTACTCTTGCCAGAACCTGTTTCGCCTGCAATACCAATTCGCTGCAATTTTTCTTGCTTGAAGCTGATTGGATGAACAATGGCCCTAGCCTGCTCTATTTTAGTAATTTCATTTACTTGTAAAAATGACATGTTCAAAAATAAGCCTTTTGTTTAGTCTAATAACAACACCTAATTTTATAGCATGATTACAGAAACATTAGGTTCTCAATTTCTTTTAAGAAAAGATATTACCTTTCTCAATTTTGGATCTTTTGGGGCATGCCCAAAACCTATTTTTGATCGATACCAACAATACCAATTAGAGCTGGAACAAGAACCTGTTGAGTTCATTGTAAAAACAGGTTTACAATACCTTAAAGCATCTCGAATAGCTCTTGGGAAATACCTGAATTGCCATGAAGATGATTTGGTATTTATGGTAAACCCATCTCATGCAGTAAACCTTATAGCAAAAAGCTTTGCACTAGAACCAGGAGATGAAATTTTAACAACCGATTTAGAGTATGGCGCCTGCGACAGAACATTAGAATATTATTGCGATAAAGCAGGAGCGAAATATATTCGTCAGAAGATTAGCCTGCCGATTGTTTCAAAGGAAGCATTCATTGAAGAATTTTTCAAAGGCGTTAATGAAAAAACAAAAATGATTTTCATTAGCCATATAACCAGTTCAACAGCACTTCGATTTCCAGTTGAAGAAATTTGTGCTAAGGCCAAAGAAATGGGTATTATCAGTTTTGTAGATGGTGCTCATGCTCCTGGTCAAGTTCCTTTGAATTTAAGCACACTCCATGCAGATATATATACTGGCGCATGCCACAAATGGATGATGGCTCCAAAGGGATGTACTTTTTTATACATTAGAAGGGAATTACAAGATCAATTTGATCCATTGGTAATTAGCTGGGGGTACAATAGTACAAGTCCATCGCATTCGCGATTTTTAGATTATCATCAAACCCAAGGCACTAGAGACTTCTCCGCCTTTTGTACTGTACCAACAGTAATTGATTTCATGGAAAAAAATCAATGGACCGAAATTGCCAAAAAGTGTAGAAAAATGGTTCACGAAAATGCTTTGCCTTTTTGCAAATTGCTTAAAACTGAGCCTTTAGCTCCTATTCATGATGATTTTATTGTACAACTTTTTAGCATCCCAATTAAAACAGCTTCCCCGATTAATTTAAAAGAATGCTTATTTGAAAAATACAAAATAGAAATTCCGGTAATGCCACATGCCGATAAAGTGTATCTACGTTATTCTATTCAGGCATTCAATACTCAAGCTGATTTAGATAAACTAACTGATGCTTTAAAAGACATAATTAAAACAACCAGTCTCATTGAAGTTTAATTGATTATAAAGTACTGATGTACAAATCCTCTACTTTTTTTCTGGCCCAAGGTGTTTTGCGCAAAAAAGTGAGACTTGATTTTATGCTCGGGTTAGATTTAAAACAATTGATATTAATCATACGAGCTAAATCTTCCCAACCGAAATGGTGAACCAAATAATTCAGGATCGACTCAAGTGTTTTTCCATGTAAAGGATCGTTCGACGTTTTTATTTCCATGAAAATATAGCTTTTATTTTTCCTTATTAAGCATTGTTAGCTCATGTATACCATGTAGAGGAATAATAAATTACTCGTAAATAATCAGTTAATCTCTACAATGATGAGATAAATATACACTTTCTTTGCAAAGTCTATGGCACTACAAATGGCATCTTTGAATTCTGGCAGTAATGGTAATTGCTATTATATTGGAAATGATTCCGAAGCGGTGCTAATAGACGCGGGCATTTCATGCAGGGAAACGGAAATTAGGATGAAGCAAATAGGTCTTTCAATCAATAAAGTAAAAGCTATTTTTATTTCTCATGAACATACTGATCATATCAAAGGTGTTTCGGTATTAGCAAATAAATATAAAATCCCAGTATTTATTAGTTCGGAAACTAGTAAAAAAGGACCAAAGCTTATCAAACATTTATCCGCTCATTTTATAGCAGATCAACCCATACAGATCGGATCTATTGAAGTAACCCCTTTTCGGAAAGAGCATGATGCAATCGACCCTCATAGTTTTTTTGTAAGTGACCAAGGAATTCATGTTGGAGTAATTACAGATATTGGCGTTGTGTGTGAGCAGGTAATTCATTATTTCAAGCAATGCAATGCCGTATTTTTAGAGTCTAATTACGATGAGATCATGCTGGATAATGGCAGGTATCCTTTCATTTTAAAAGAGAGAATCAGAAATGGCAAAGGACATATTTCCAATAAACAAGCCTTAGATTTATTTATCAATCATCGATCGTCTTTCATGACGCATCTATTTTTATCGCATCTCTCTAAAGAAAACAATTGTCCTGAACTTGCAAAAAATCTTTTCTTACCTCATGCAAAGGAAACTGAAATCATCATTGCATCAAGATATATAGCTTCCCAGGTTTATGAAATCAGCAATAGTCGGTTTATTTCAATAGACAAAACCCAGCAACAGCTAAAAGCACTTCAATTGGGCCTTTTTGACAAAGAATAACGATTCATTTATTGCAATCATGGTTTATTTTGTTTAACTTTAAGAGAACCAAAATTGCATTTTATGAAACACTATCACATCATTTCGAGGATAGCGATTTATATGCTATCGGTAGTTTTAATTGTTTTCGGCATTTTCCATTTTTTATACCCAAGGGACTTATTCGTTTATGTACCTGTATTTATGGTTGGAGGGATTTTATATGCCTATATAGTGGGCAGCTTATTTATAGTTGTTGGCCTATCTTTTCTAACCAATCAATATGTAAAGTTCACGAGTTATCTGTTGGTTATATTAATGTTGGTTTTTATTCTTTCTATTCATGTGCCCAATTATTTAAATGCTGGCAATAGAGACACCGAAATGGCTGCGCTCATCAATATACTTAAAGACACTGCCATCATGGGCTTTGTTTTACATATTGCGGCAGGAGCGCATCACCAGCACTTGCATTTCGAAGAAAGCGATTGATTTTTTTGAAATGGATGGATGATTTTCTGAAAATTAAAACCCGCCAGTTCTTTTAGCTTTAACTGGTTCTGGCCATTTTTGAGGACCACGAGGCCCATCAGGTAATGGTGCTTTTTCATTGGAGCTTTTTT
>JBILRH010000093.1:0-6988 GCA_044372715.1 Sediminibacterium sp.
TGGTTTTAATCGTGGTGGTCAAGGCGGTGGCGGTGGATTCAATCGCGGCGGCGGTGGTGGAAATCGCGGTGGTGGAAATCGCAACGATAGAAATGCTCCAAAGCAAGAAGACAAAGAAATAGATCAAAAAGCAATACAAGAAAAAATTCGTGAAACGCAGGCCAAGCTTGCCGGAACGGGTGGTAGAGGTAAAAGCCTTAAAGCAAAATATAGAAGAGCCAAGAGAGATGAAGCCGCAGAATCAATGGGCGAAGAGGGCTTAGAAGACAACAAATTGCAAGTAACAGAATTTGTTACCGTGAGTGAGTTGGCCAATTTGATGGATGTAAGTTTTGCAGACATCATTGGTAAATGTATGAACCTCGGTATCATGGTATCCATCAACCAACGATTGGATGCAGAAGTTATTGAATTGGTATCAAGTGAGTTTGGATTTGAAGTAGAGTTTATTGGTGTTGAAGAAGTAGATGAATTGGATGAAGAAGAAGAAGAGGAAGATGAAGCAGCACAAATTGCTCGTCCGCCAATTGTTACCATCATGGGTCATGTAGATCATGGTAAAACTTCTTTACTCGATTATATCAGAAGTGCGAATGTGGTTGCAGGTGAAGCAGGAGGAATTACTCAGCATATCGGCGCATACGAAGTAACTCTTCCAAACGGAAGAGCCATCACATTCTTAGATACGCCAGGTCACGAAGCCTTTACAGCCATGCGTGCTCGTGGTGCTAAAGTAACAGACATTGCAATTATTGTTGTTGCTGCTGATGACGCAGTAATGCCTCAAACAAAAGAAGCCATTAGTCACGCACAAGCAGCGGGTGTTCCGATGATTTTTGCAGTGAATAAAATTGATAAGGACGGAGCAAATCCTCAAAAGATATACGAGCAATTATCTCAAATGAATATTTTGGTAGAAGCATGGGGCGGTAAATACCAAACCCAGGAACTCTCTGCCAAACAAGGATTGAATGTAGATTTATTGTTAGAGAAAGTATTGTTAGAAGCAGATATTCTTGATGTAAAAGCCAATCCTACCAGAGAAGGAAGTGGAACAATCATTGAAGCATCTTTAGATAAAGGTCGTGGATATGTAGCTACTATTTTGGTACAGAATGGAACATTGCACCAAGGAGATTTGATTGTATCAGGTCAACATTATGGTCGTGTAAAAGCAATGTTTAATGAGCGTAATCAACGCATTGATATTGCTCCTCCATCTACTCCTGTAGTTATATTAGGATTGAATGGTGCGCCACAAGCTGGTGAGAAATTCAAAGTATTTGAAGATGAGGCTGAAGCAAAAGAAACAGCTACTAAACGTGCTCAAATCTTGCGTGAGCAAGGATTGCGCGCTAGAAAGCATATTACATTAGATGAGATTGGCCGACGTTTGGCATTGGGTAATTTTAAAGAGCTCAACATCATCATCAAAGGAGATGTGGATGGATCGGTAGAAGCATTGAGTGATTCATTGCAAAAATTATCTACGGATGAAATTGCAGTAAGAGTAGTATTGAAAGGTGTTGGACAGATTTCTGAAAGTGATGTGTTATTGGCAACTGCTTCTGATGCAATCATTATTGGATTTAATGTACGTCCTTCGATGAATGCCAATAAATTAGCTGAAACAGAAGGAGTAGAAATTAAATTGTACTCTATCATTTATCAAGCAATTGATGAGATCAAGAGTGCGATGGAAGGTATGTTGGAACCTAAGTACCAGGAAAAAATTACTGCCAACGTTGAAATCAGAGAAGTGTACAAATTCGACAAAGCCACTGTTGCAGGATGTTTTGTACTCGATGGAAAAATTGCGCGTAACTCTAAGATCAGAATTATCAGAGATGGTATTGTGGAGTATCCGAAAGGAGAAGGCCAAAGTGCAGAGTTGGGCAGCTTGAAGCGTTTCAAAGACGATGCTAAAGAAGTTTCCTCTAATATGGAATGTGGTTTAACCATTAAAAACTACAACGATATTAAAGTGGGCGATATAGTAGAGGCATTTGAAGAAGAAGAAGTTAAACGTACTTTATAATTATTCCTATTGAAAGCCTCTAACCTAAGCCATTTTGTATATTTTGAACTGGCAACTGGTTAGAGGCTTTATGTTTTGTTAAAAGCAGTAAAGTGGTTGAAAAGCAAACCCTGATTGATTAATTTTGGTAAGTATAAATTTAAACGGATGAAGCAAATTTCTATAATAGTTCTTTTGATTGGAGTAAGTATGTTTACTGAACTTACTGCTCAATCTAAAAAAGTATTGGCTGATAAAATTGTAGGTCAGGTAGGAGATAAAATTATTTTGCGTTCGGATATTACCAACGCTATTGCCGATGCCAAAAGACAATCTCAAGGACAAGAGAATGCTATTATTCCAACGGAGTGCCAAGTACTCGAAGGGTTTTTGATTAGAAAAGCATTGTTGCTACAAGCCAATAAAGATTCATTAACCGTTAGTGAAGATGAAATTGAAGGAGAATTAGACAATCGTATTCGTCAAACCATTCAGCAATATGGTTCTAAAGATGTATTAGAGGAAATAGCCGGCAAATCTATTTATCAGTTAAAAGACGATTTTAGAGAACCCTTTAAAGAGCAAAAATTAGCAGAACAAATGCGTCGCAAAATCGACGATGGCATTAAAATTACGCCAACAGAAGTAAAAGCTTATTATACTAAAATTCCGAAAGATAGTTTACCATTCTATGAAAGTGAAGTTGAAGTGAGTCAATTGGTAATTCATCCAAAAGCCAATAAAGATGTAGAAGAATATGTTTCTAAGCAATTGTATGACTACAAGAAACAGGCAGAAGCCTTAGGTCCGAAAAAATTTGAGCAATTGGCAAAAAATTATTCTGAAGATCCTGCTGTAAAAGAAAATGCTGGTCAATATACATTGAATAGAAACGATAAATTTTGGGATCCAGCTTTTTTATCTGGCGCATTCCGATTAAAAGAAGGTCAAATTTCGAATGTAATCAAATCTAAATTCGGATTGCATATTATTTATATGATCAGCAGATCTGGTGATGAGGCCGTTGTGCGTCATATTCTACGGATTCCTCCGGTAACCGATGATGAAATCAAAGAAGCCAAAGAAAAATTAGATACTTTAAGAAGAGATATTCAAATTGGTAAAATGAGTTTTGCCGAGGCAGTATCTAAATACAGTGATGATGAAGGCAGTAAGTTTAGCGCAGGAGCATTTACCGGAAGAGATGGTTCTACTTTTATTTCTTTAGACATGTTAGACAAAGACATGATTAATCCAATCAGTTTGATGAAGCCAGGTGAAATTTCTCAACCTCAAATTTACATGGAAGAACGAAAGGGTAGGGTGGTGAGAATTATCTATTTTAAATCTAAAAAAGAACCACACCGCGAAAACCTTAAAGAAGATTATAACCGCGTTGCTCAACGCGCTTTAGAAGATAAGAAGCAAGCTACTTTGGAAAAATGGTTCAAAGAGCATATCCCCAATTATTATGTATTGATCGACAAAGAATTCAGCAACTGTGCTGGATTAGAAGATTGGCGTAAAGCGGCTGATCGCGCTGCTCAAAAAAGATCCAATTAGGAATCAAGAAAGATAAAAGCAGAAAGAAGAATTAAGAAAGCAGAAATTGCTCATTGGGTTTTCCCGAAGAGCTATTTTGAGCAGAAGAAAAAGTTATTTTGGTAATTACATGTATATACATGTATATTTGTATAGTGAAGTTAGAACAAGCCATACAAAGTAGTAAATTTAAGAGCGAAGTGCATAAAGCCACTTTAAACATTTTATATACAGCTTGGTGGTTGAAAACAATTATGAGCAATGAGTTAAAAGAATTTGGGCTCACACACGAACAATACAATGTGTTGCGCATTTTAAAAGGGAAATATCCAGAACAAATGTGTGTGAAAGATATTGGTTGCAGAATGATTGAAAAAAGTTCTAATGTTCCTAGAATTATCGATCGTTTGGTGATCAAGAAATTGGTAAAACGGGCAGATTCTCCTTACGATAAAAGAGAAACTGTAATATCATTAACACAAAGCGGCATCACTATTTTAATGGCAACAACCGAAAAAATTAATCAATTGATGGAAACCAATGTAGTGATGAAATCGAATGATGCAGCAATGATCAATGAACTCTTGGAGAAATTACGTGGAATGGAATAAATATTTTTTTAACCAAATAGGTGTATATACATTTAAAATGAAACATTAGTTATGAAAACAATATTGCATAAAGCAGCAACCAGGGGCCACAATAGTTTTGGATGGCTTAATAGTTACCATAGTTTTAGTTTTGGTCATTACCATGATCCAGCAAGAATGCATTTTGGCGCTCTCCGCGTTTTAAACGACGATACGGTAGCAGCAGGCATGGGATTTGGAAAACACCCCCATGATAATATGGAAATTGTTTCTATTCCATTAGAAGGAGATTTACATCACAGTGATAGTACAGGAAGAAATGAAATTATTCGTCAGCACGATGTGCAAATCATGAGTGCTGGTAGTGGTATTGCGCATAGCGAAATGAATGCAAACAAAAACAAGGAAGTAAAATTTTTGCAGATATGGGTATTTCCTAAAACACAAAATATTGAACCGAGGTACGAACAAAAATCGTTTAATCCTGCAGATAGAATTGATCAAATTCTAACTGTTGTTGCACCAGATGATGATAAGGCCGTTTGGATCAATCAAGATGCATGGTTTTCATTGGCCAATTTATCCAACAATTTTACAACTACCTATCCATTGCATAAAAAAGAAAACGGTGTTTATGCTTTCTTAATTAAAGGAAATGTTACCATCAATGGAGTAGCATTAAATGAAAGAGATGGGCTTGGTATTGATGAAACAAATGAATTAGCCATTCATGCAAGTACCGATGCAGAATTATTATTAATAGAAGTTCCTATGCAAATACAATATTCATCATGAAAAACAGAACCATACAATCGATAGAATACGGACAACCTATGAATATGGGCGGCTTCCCAATTCGTCAGGCATTGCCTTCGGTTAATCTAGATATGTTGGATCCATTTTTATTATTGCATCATGCAAAAATTGATGTAGCCAAAGATGCCGATCTTAAAAATGCTGGAGTGGGCGCTCATCCTCACCGTGGATTTTCTCCTGTAACATTTATTTTTGAAGGTGGAGTACACCATCGCGATAGCAGGGGTAATAATCATATTGTTTACGCTGGTGGAACACAATGGATGAATGCAGGTATGGGTATGATTCATAGCGAAAGACCCCCAGCAAATATTCATGACTTAGGTAGTAAGCAAGAATTGATTCAATTATGGATTAACTCTCCTGCAAAAAATAAAATGGATACACCTGTTTATTTACCGCTTACCAAAGAAGATACTCCAACAATTGTTAGTGAAGATCATTCAACAAGTATACAAGTTATTGCAGGGTTGTTAACTGGAGTGAAAGGGCCGATCATTCCTCAATCTCCAATTAATATGTTCACCATAAAAATGAAAGCGGGGGCCACTTATTTTATTCCATTCGAATTTACACATCAAGCATTTATTTATGTATTGAATGGTTTGGTGAGTTTGAGCGAATCGAACAATGCCAGTGATGCTTTGATCAAAGCCAATTATATGGCCATCTTAAACCAAGATGGAGATGGCATAAATATTATCGCCATAGAAGATAGTTTGATGTTAATGGGAACAGGCGAGCCTTTGAATGAACCTGTTGCATCACATGGTCCGTTTGTGATGAACAATCAAACAGAAATCATGGAAGCATTCAGGGATTATCAAATGGGGAAAATGGGAGTACTTATCGAAGACTGATCCATTCAAAATGAAAAATCAATTTTAATTATAAACAAATAAATAAAAAACAATGGCAACTTACAAAATCGACCCAATGCACAGTGAAATCACTTTTAAAGTGAAACACTTAATGATCACCAATGTTACTGGTAGCTTTCAAGAATTTGATGCAACCATGGAATCTGCTGAAGAAAATTTCAGCGATGCAACAATCAATTTCTCTGCAAACGTAAACAGTATTTCTACCAATAACGAACAAAGAGATACGCATTTAAAAAGTGCCGATTTCTTTGATGCAGCATCATTTGCTACACTTAGTTTTGTTTCTACTTCATTGGTTCCAAAAGGCGGTTCAGACTATGTATTAAATGGAGATTTAACCATTAAAGGTGTTACCAAGCCAGTTTCATTAAATGTTGAATTCGGTGGAACCATGACCGATTTTTATGGTCAGAACAAAGCAGGATTTGAGATCAATGGAAAGATTAACCGAAGTGATTTTGGATTAACCTGGAGTGCTGTAACCGAAGCTGGTGGTGTAGTAGTAAGTGATGAAATTAAGTTGAACCTAGCAGTACAAATGGTAAAACAAGCCTAATTGAGGTAAATTCGAACTAGTTTCATCTATAATTGTTGTACAATCATGCGCATAGAAATAATCTCAGGTAGCCCAAGACAAAATAGTGTAACCCACCGTTTGGCGCTTCACCTTCAACAACAGATTGCTGAAAGTACCGAACACCAAGTTGGCATCATCGATATCCGTGAATGGAATTTACCCTTATTGCAGAATGTGTTTAGTTCGGTAGAGCAAACACCTGAGCAGTATAAGCCTTTGGCAGAAAGAATGTTTGGCGCTCAGGCTTATATTTTGGTTACGCCAGAATACAACGGTAGTTATTCGCCTGCAATGCAAAATTTACTGGATTATTTTCCCAAGCAATCCAGAAAAGCCTTTGGTTTAGCACCTGCATCAGTAGGTGGAATGGGCGGTATTCGTGCTTCTCAACAATTATTGTTGTTGGTGCCGGGCTTATTTGGAATTGCCTCCCCGCATATGCTGGTTACTCCTTTTATTGATAAAAAATTTGATGAAGCCGGTAATTTACTAGATCCGGGTTTTAAAAAAACAGTAGATAACTTTCTGAAAGAGTTTCTGTGGTTAGCAGAAGTAGTACAAA
>JBILRH010000010.1:0-24212 GCA_044372715.1 Sediminibacterium sp.
GATGGTGATATTTGTGCTATTTGTGCCAATTCGGCCAGAAACCAACGGGTTATTTGTGTAGTTGAAAATATACGGGATGTTATTGCTATTGAATCTACCCAGCAATTCAATGGAACTTACCATGTTTTAGGAGGAATCATTTCTCCTTTGGATGGAGTTGGCCCCGATCAACTAAGTATAGCATCTTTGGTTAACCGCATTGTAGCCGAATCAGTAGAGGAATTGGTATTTGCGCTAAGCCCTAATATACAAGGAGATACTACTATTTATTATATCCAAAAAAAGATGGCTCATTTAAGCTGCAGGGTAACTACCATTGCCCGTGGAATTGCTTTTGGGGGCGAATTGGAATATGCCGATGAAATGACACTGGCAAGAAGTATCGCCAATCGCTTGCCAGTTCAGCAATATGTAAAATAAACTACCTTTATTGTTTAAACATCAATTACACATGAATAACTGGAAAAAGATCGTTTTATCGCTTGTGTTAATAGGCTTAGTAACTGGTGGATTCATGGTTTACCGCATTTTTACCAAACCACATAGAGATGTTAGTACCGAAAAGGCATTAACCATTTCTGCCCAAGCTATTTTTGATGCATTTAAAAATGATGAAGCTGCTGCCAATCAATTATACCTAGACAAAGCCATACAATTAAGCGGAGAAGTATTGGACATTAGCACCAATCAAGAAGGTAAAACAGTGGTGAATTTTAAAACCAATGATCCATTATTTGTAATTAATTGTACTTTCAAAACCAGTCCTGGAGCTATTAATGCCGGTGATACCATTGTTTTCAAAGGAATTTGTACAGGATATATTCCGGATGCTAATGTGGTAATAAACGAGGGCGTTTTAGTGAAGAAAGATGAAAGCAGAAAGCAGAAAGCAGAATTGAGAGATAAGAGTTAAAAATTAAGAGATATCTAGAAAAAAATTATGAAAAAAATAATTAGTCTTTCGATTGGAATGATTTTAATATTCAGCACAATCGATGCTCAAAAAGTATATGGCACTAGAAATGGGAAAATCAGCTTTATTGCTCCAAACGATGAAGATGTAAAAGCAGTAAACAACGAACTAACAAGCCGCCTTTCCGACAATGGGGCCATAAGTTTTAGCTGTTTAATCAAGGGATTTAAATTTGCTTATGCCGAAATGCAAGATCATTTTAATACAGAATACCTGCAAAGCAATCAATTTCCTAGAGCCGATTTCAAGGGAACCATCACCAATTTAAAAGAGGTGAATTTTACTAAAAATGGCGTCTATAAAGCCATTGTAAAAGGCGATCTTACCATGCATGGAGTTAGTAAAAACATAACTGTAAATGGCACCATCACTGTTAAAGACGGCAAAATCAGCGCCATTGCTAGCTTTCCCATCATTATGAAAGACTTTAAAATAGATGCATCCAGTGTAGCCGAAAGGGTAAAAGCTGAGATCAGCTGTATCTATCAATAATTTTGTTAAACGCCTTTCTAGGCTTATCTTTGCACTCCATTCAGGCAGATTTGTTTATTGTTCAGCCTGGGTTCACCGATTCGTTCGGTACTATAGAACTAATAAACGTCTTGAGGTGACATTCCATACATTTCCTGCGTTTATTGGTTGATTATTCATTCCAAACTTTGTTTGGTAGAAGAACCAATGTGTATGCAAATAAGAGAAGAACTTAAAAAAAGGATTTTAGTAATTGATGGTGCCATGGGCACTATGATTCAACGCCATAAATTAACGGAGGCCGATTATAGAGGCCAGCGTTTCAAAGACTGGCATAGTGATGTAAAAGGCAATAATGATTTATTGTGTATTACTCAGCCCGATATTATCGTAGGCATTCACAAAGAATACTTGAATGCTGGTGCAGATATCATCGAAACCAATACTTTCAGCAGCACTACCATTGCAATGGCCGATTATGATATGCAATCACTGGCTTATGAATTGAATGTTGCAGCAGCCAAATGCGCCAAAGAAGCCATCAAACAATATATGGCTGAAAACCCTGGATCAAGTCCAAAATTTGTAGCAGGAGCAATTGGCCCTTTAAATAAAACATTAAGTCTTTCTCCCGATGTAAACAATCCTGGTTTTAGAGCAGTCACTTTTGATGAAGTAGCTGAAGCTTATTACGAGCAAATAGGAGGATTGGTAGATGGTGGTGTAGATATTATTTTAATTGAAACCATTTTCGATACCCTTAATGCAAAGGGAGCCATTTACGCAACCAAAAAATATTTTCGCGATAAAGGAATACCAGAATTACCCATCATGATCAGCGGAACTATTACTGATGCATCGGGCAGAACATTGAGCGGACAAACACTAGAAGCATTTTATACTTCAGTAATGCATGCCAATCCATTGAGCGTAGGTTTAAATTGTGCTTTGGGTGCAGCAGAGATGAGAAGCCATATAGAAGAACTTTCACAAATTGCAGCATGCTTTACTTCGGCATATCCCAATGCGGGATTACCAAATGCCATGGGCGAATACGATGAACAACCTCATGAAACCGCTCACTTTATAGAAGAATGGGCAGCTCAAGGTTTTGTAAATATTGTAGGTGGATGTTGTGGAACCACACCTGATCATATCAAACATATTGCAGATAACGTTCGAAAAATTCAACCGAGACAATTGCCGGTTTTGGAAGCAAATTTATAAACATGACAAGCATTAAACCATACTTACGTTTAGCAGGATTAGAGCCTTTGGTAGTTCGTCCAGAAACCAATTTTGTAAATGTTGGCGAAAGAACCAATGTTACAGGATCTAAGAAATTTGCTAGGCTTATCAAAGAAAATAAATACGAAGAAGCATTATCCGTTGCTCGTCAACAGGTAGAAAGTGGGGCACAAATATTGGATGTAAATATGGACGATGCTTTATTAGAAGGTGTTAGTGCAATGACTACTTTTCTGAATCTCTTACAAAGCGAACCAGATATTGCTCGCATCCCAATCATGATCGATAGTTCTAAATTCGAAATCATAGAAGCAGGATTAAAATGTGTGCAAGGAAAATGTATTGTGAATTCTATCTCCATGAAAGAAGGCGAAGCCAAATTCATTGAACAGGCCCATATCTGTAGGGCTTATGGAGCCGCAGTAATTGTAATGGCATTTGACGAAGTTGGGCAAGCCGATACCAAAGCAAGAAAAGTAGAAATCTGCCATCGTGCATATAAAATTTTAGTAGAGCAAGTAGGCTTTGATCCACAGGATATTATTTTCGATCCGAATATTTTTGCCGTTGCAACAGGTATAGAAGAACACAACAATTATGCAGTAGACTTTATAGAAGCTACTAGAGAAATTAAGCGTTTGATGCCCCTTACCAAAGTGAGTGGAGGCGTTTCCAATGTGTCTTTTTCTTTTAGAGGGAACGATCATGTGCGTGAAGCAATTCATTCGGTGTTTTTGTTTCATGCCATCAAAGCGGGTATGGAAATGGGGATTGTGAATGCGGGGCAGCTGGTAGTGTACGATGAAATCGAACCTACTTTACGTCAATTATGCGAAGATGTATTATTGAATAAAAACAACGACAACAACGAAGCAACAGAAAAATTAATTGTTCATGCTGAAACAGTAAAAGCAAAAGGCAAGGTTGAAGTAAAGGATGAAAAATGGCGCAATGACCCTGTTGAAAAAAGATTGGCACACTCACTCATTAATGGTATTACAGAATACATTGATGCAGATACTGAAGAAGCCAGACAAAAATATCCTCGTCCTTTGGATGTAATTGAAGGACCATTGATGGATGGCATGAATATAGTAGGCGATTTATTTGGTGCAGGTAAAATGTTTTTACCGCAGGTAGTAAAGAGTGCTCGTGTAATGAAGAAAAGTGTGGCCATTCTTACTCCTTACATTGAGCAAGAAAAAGAAGACAGAAAAAATGCCCATATAGCAGCAGGTACAACCAATGAAGAAACAGCAGGTGCTGCTAAAATCTTATTGGCAACTGTAAAAGGCGATGTACATGATATTGGAAAAAATATTGTTGGAGTAGTATTGGGTTGTAATGGATATGATATTATCGATTTAGGGGTGATGGTTCCAGCGGATAAAATTTTAGAAGCAGCCCAAAGAGAGAACGTGGATATTATTGGATTGAGTGGATTGATCACTCCATCATTGGATGAAATGGTTCATATTGCTAAAGAAATGAAGCGCCGCAATATGAAGCAGCCTTTGTTGATTGGAGGAGCTACTACTTCTAGAATGCATACTGCCGTTAAGATTGCGCCTGAATACGATTTAGGTGTTGTGCATGTATTGGATGCATCGAGAAGTGTTACTGTTGCTGGATCTTTATTAAATAAAGAATCAAAGCAACCTTTTTTAGGAGAATTGAGTTCGGAATACAACAAATTAAAATTTGATTTCGATAATAAAAAAGTTGTAAAACAATATTTACCCTACCAAGAAGCTGTACAAAACAAAGTAGTGATTGATTGGGATAAGCATCAAACTGTAACACCAACATTTACTGGAGTGAAGGTTTTAGATAATTACGATTTAAACGAACTAAGAACTTTCATCGACTGGAAACCCTTTTTCATTACTTGGGAAATGCATGGCAATTTTCCAGCCATCTTAACAGACAATGTGGTTGGAGCAGAAGCCACTAAATTATACAACGACGCCAATGCATTGTTAGATAAAATTGTTTCAGAAAAATGGTTAACCGCAAAAGGAGTAATTGGGTTCTGGGAAGCTAGGGCTGAAAATGATTCTGTTACGGTTCAATCCGAAAAGGGTGCTGTACAATTAGAATTTCATCGCCAGCAAATTAAGAAAGCAGCAGGCCAACCTAATTTATCATTAGCAGATTTTATTAGACCATTAGATGCCAGCGGATCTTCAGCAACTGCCAAAGATTATATGGGGGCATTTGCAGTAAGCATTCATGGAATAGAACCGCATTTAGAAAGATTTGAAGCAGCTCATGATGATTATAATAAAATCATGTTACAAGCATTGGCCGATCGATTTGCGGAAGCTTTTGCAGAGCTATTGCATCTACGTACAAGGAAGGAATTCTGGGGCTATGATGCCAACGAGCAATTAAGCCCAGAAGAATTAATCAAAGAGCAATACACAGGTATTCGCCCAGCACCAGGATA
The DNA here is from genome assembly GCA_044372715.1 of Sediminibacterium sp. GTDB lineage: Bacteria > Bacteroidota > Bacteroidia > Chitinophagales > Chitinophagaceae > Sediminibacterium. The sequence continues at coordinate 5,142 of JBILRH010000010.1, forward strand.
CCCAGCATGCCCCGATCATACAGAGAAATACAAATTATTTGATTTGTTAAGTGCAGAAAACAATGCAGGCATTAGCTTAACTGAAAGCTTGGCCATGCATCCAGCATCATCTGTTTGTGGTTGGTATTTTTCTCATCCACAATCGCAGTATTTTGGAATTGGAAAAATTCAGCGAGATCAATTAGAAGACTACGCTAAAAGAAAAAGCATGGATATTGCAACAGCAGAAAGATGGTTAAGTCCTATTTTAGAATAATTGACAAAATTTGTAAGATGAGAGGTTTATTTATAGTTGTGTTCTGTTCATTATTATTTTCAACAAACGCAAAGGCTCAAGACAAAACAGCTAAGAAAGAAAGAAAAGGAGAATTTTATTTTTCTTGGGGTTATAATAAAGAATGGTATACCAATTCAAATGTTCGAGTAAATCAACCATCCCTTAACAATAATTACACTTTAAAGAATGTTACTTCGCACGATAATGTGGGTTGGGATCAGGGAATTTTTAATGTGCCTTTGAGTATACCACAATACAATTACCGTATTGGTTATTTTTTTAACAAGAAAAAAGGATTGGCACTTGAAATTAATTTCGACCATACCAAACATATTTTAACCGATGGGCAAACAGCTCGTTTAGTGGGTACATTGGGTGGAAGAAATGTAGACACCAGTATTTTGTTTGCAAAAACCAATGGCTTTAATTATTACTTAAACAATGGTGCTAATTTTTTATTATTCAATATTGTGAAGCGCTGGACTTGGTATGAAAGCAAGAGTCAAAAATTTAAATTAGACTTTTTAGGAAAAGCGGGAATTGGACCCGTAATTCCACATGTGGAGAATACATTTTTTGGCAAAGCCAATGAAGATGATTTTCAAATAGGTGGATGGAATGTTGGCACTGAAGGTGCGTTAAAAGCAACTTTCTTTAAAAAAGTGTTTCTAGAATTTTCTCAAAAACTCGATTATGCTCGTTACAGTGGTTTAAAAGTGTATCAAGGGACCGCTAAAGAAGCATTCTTATCGTATCAACTTATTTTAAGTTTGGGTTATGCTATTCCGATGGGTAAGAGAGAGTAGGCTCACCGCTTCTCAAAAAACCACCACAATCTTTTGCGGGGTTTTACTTTGTAATTTCTTTCTACATAGGTACTGATATGATTCATGGCATCGTCCATATTATCAGTAAGTAGTACCAACTTTAAATCTTCAGGAGAAATAGTACCCTGTTCTGCCATATAGGTACAATAATCCATTAATGGTTTAAAATATTCAACTCCAAATAATACGATCGGAAAATCATTGATGGTTTTGGTTTGTACTAAAGTAAGGGTTTCAAAAAATTCGTCCATGGTACCAAAACCTCCGGGCATAATGATAAATGCATAGGAATATTTAACCAGCATCACTTTTCGGATGAAAAAATAATTGAGGGTAAATGATTTGTGCACATAGGGGTTCTCATGCTGTTCAAAGGGCAATTTGATATTGATTCCTACAGACATACCTCCATTTTCAAAAGCTCCTCGATTAGCTGCTTCCATAATACCTGGTCCACCACCTGTCATGGTGGTAAAACCCAATTCAGCAATTCTTTTTCCTATTGCTCTTGCTGAAATATAATGTGGATGATTTTCATCGAATCTTGCACTTCCAAAAACAGTTATTGATGGACCAACAAAATGCAAAAAACGAAAGGATTGAATAAATTGGGTAAATACCTCCCATGCAAATGCAAGTTCGTTAATCCTAGGTTTTGGGCCATCTAAATACACTGATTTTTTTGCTGGTATGATTCGTTGCTTATTCTCCATAAAAGATGACTAATTTTATTCTCATTCAAAATAACGAAATTGAATGAGATAATTGTATAATATCAAGAATTACTGATGAACAAAACAATTGTAATAATTATTTTAACATTTAGCATAATTAATGCACAAGGGCAATCCACTATTTTCCCGGGCAACTTTAGGTATATTTCAATATATGGACCTTTAATGAATTATTGGTCAGACACAATCACCAAAAAAGAGTTTACTAAAACACTCGATTCTCTATTAATTACAAAAAGAAACTGGACATTAAATAAAAATAACAACTTTCAATTTATCCCTTTAAAAAACAATACCAGCCCAACATCAATCAATAATTATCCGCTGCTAAATATCAATTTCATTGAATATTCTACGCTAGCATATATCAAGCAGTTTAAATTAGATATAGTAGATACTAATTTTACAAAAGAAATAGTTTCGGTATTGCGTTTAGAAGTTCGCTTAGAAAACAATAGACAATCCGACCTTTTTGAAAAAAGCTTGGATATTTATGTTAGGAAAGGCCAAAGTAATGGAATTGGGATACCAGTTAACACGCTGCATTTCACAAAAAAGGGGATGTTGGAAACATTAAAAAAATCATTTGGCATTTTATTCGATTCCACTACAACCAATGAAGCCATTGAATTAAGGGTTGCTGGAGCATTTATAGGAGATGATTTTATACTCAACAAAACAGATGGTTTGCCTCGCATACAAGTAAGTACCACAAAGGGTATTAGTAAATTTAAATACCATGGAGAAGATCAGTTAATGAGATGGGGAGAGCAATTATATAGAGAAGTTATCCTGAAAGGAAAGAATAAAACAATCATTTCCGACAATCTTACCAATGCCTTTGATAGAATAACAAGTAAAGATGATACTAAGCCAATATTTTTAATTCAAGAGGGAAGAGATATAGTTGCTAACAATAATTACTTATTACAATTAGCGGGAAATATTGGTGTGGATCCTAATAGTTTTTTTCCTAGACCCATCGTATCAATCATACCAGGTGATTTTCAAGTTTTAATGAATGAGAAAGATACATTGGCAGTTTTTGATATTCAAATCAATAAAATAGATTCTTCAAAAAAAATATTGTTACATCAAGTAACCAACGGAGTTGATACCAGTTCTATTTCAAACATGACTGAATCAACAAATGAAACTCCTCTTATATATGATTTTATTGTATCTGGCAAGATGAACAAAGATCATTTCGCAATCAAAATTGCAGGAGATAGATACCTTCGGGAATTTTACCTTAATAATCAATTGATTTGTATAGCCAATGGAAATTTAGCTCCCGAAAGATTTGTGATGATTGATGATTCTATATCAGCTGCATTATTAAACAAATTATTTATCATTGGCTTTAATTCATTTTTTCAATAAATACTATGCGCATCATTTCTTACAATGTAAACGGAATTAGGGCGGCTATTAAAAAAGGTTTTGCTGATTGGTTGGCCACTAATCCTGCAGATATTATTTGTTTGCAAGAAAGTAAAGCAACTAAGGAAGATATAGATCATGCCCATTTTGAAAAAGCTGGCTATACCAGTTATTGGTTCTCAGCTCAAAAAAAAGGATATAGTGGAGTTGTGATTTTAGCCAAAACCAAAGCCGACAAGGTTTTTTATGGCAATGGCATTGAACAAAGTGATTTTGAGGGTAGAGTAATTCGGGCCGATTTTGGCAAGATCAGTATTGTAAATGCCTACTTTCCTTCAGGCACAAGTGGTGATGAGCGTCAGCAATACAAATACCAATGGTTAAAAGAATTTAATGACTATTTGGAGCAATTAAAAAAAACAAGAAAGCAATTGATTGTAGTAGGTGATTACAATATTGCCCACGAAGCCATTGATATACACGACCCAAAAGGCAATAAAAATTCAACCGGATTTTTACCAGAAGAAAGAGCCTGGATGACTGAATTTTTAAGCAGTGGATGGATTGACACGTACAGATCACAAAACCCCGATACTGTTGGTGGATATAGTTGGTGGAGTCAGCGCTTCCCTTCGGTGCGATTGCAAAACAAAGGCTGGCGTATCGATTATATATGTATAACCAACAACTTATTGCCCCATCTAAAAGCAGCGAGTATTTTGCCCGATATAAAGCACAGCGACCATTGCCCCATCTATATGGAACTATCAACCCAATAACCCAATAACCCACAAATAACAAATAACTAATAACTATGTACATATATAACGTAACTACCAAAGTTTCACCCCAAATACATACCGATTGGCTTCATTGGATGAAAAACGAACATATTCCAGCAGTATCAGCAACAGGATGTTTTAGCCATACTGTTTTTGTACGCTTATTGGATATAGACGAAGAAGATGGACCCACTTATGCTGTTCAGTACCATGCTGCTTCTATAACAGATTATGAACGTTATATTGCTGAATTTGCCCCATCTCTTAGGAAAGAAACCACTGATCGTTGGGGTAATCAAATCATTGCATTTAGGAGTTTAATGCAACATGTGAATTGAGTGTGGATAGTTTAAGAAAACAAATTTGGTATTTAAAAAACTTCCTTATATTCCTTTGAAACCCTTGTGGGTATTGATTTTCGAACACTTTCGATTAAAACCATTGATATCATTGAGTTTCAGCGTTTTATTGCAAGAAGATATGAAAGAAAAAAATATCCAAAATTCTTCTATATCCCTTTATTAATAGGGGTTTTGCCGGAAAAAATAAATTTAAAAAAAAGGAAAAATTATTTTGTTGCTAATAAAAAGAAGATAAATTTGTTACAGTTAACAAAAACACTAAAAACACATCTATGAACAAAGCTGAATTAATCGCAGTATTGGCCGACAATGCAGGTATCACTAAAACTCAAGCGAATGCAACTTTAGATGCATTTGTTGATGCAGTTACAAAAACCTTGAAAAAAGGAGACAAAGTAACTTTAGTAGGTTTTGGCACTTTCTCTGTATCTAAGCGTGCTGCTCGTACTGGCCGTAACCCACAAACTGGTGAAGCTATCAAAATTAAGGCGAAGAAAGTTGCTCGCTTTAAAGCTGGTAAAGAATTAAGCGGTAAGCTCTAATTCCATCTAAGAAAAAGAATTGAACCCCGCTTTGGCGGGGTTTTTCTATTTTTGCACTTTAATCATCAATTTTACAAAAATTCATTATGGGAAGAGGCGACAAAAAAACAGCAAAAGGAAAGAGATTCCAGGGTTCATTTGGTAAGTCAAGACCAGTAACTCCAACTAAAGGAAAAAAAGTAGCTAAGAAAGCAGAAGAGAAGGCTTCTTAGTAAGTAAATAGGGAACAGTTGAAAGCTGTACTAACATTTTCAACTGTTCCTTTTTCCTTTATCAGTATTGTATTTTAATCAGCAATAAGTCTTTGTAATTTATCATCGTTGCATTTTATTCGGCGATGAACCTTTATAGGTTGATCTTGCAATTGCAGTAATGGCATCTACCAATACATCTAAGTCTGCAATTCGGGTATATACATGAGGCGTAATTCTCACACATCGGATATTTTCCCAAACAATCCCAACTGTATGTATTTTATATTTAGCAAATAGTTGTTGATCCAATTCCGAAGGCGTTAACCCATCAATAGTTACTCCTGCAATAGCGCATGAATAGGCTTCTTTCAAAGAAGTATGTATGCGAACGCCTGGAACATCTTTTACGCTTGTAGCCCAATAATTTTTTAAATACCGAATTCTTTCTTCTTTGCGTTTACTACCAATAGCAGTATGAAAAGCAATGGCCTCTCCTATTCCTTGTTCTATTGGAAAGCTACGTGTGCCTAGGTTTTCAAACTTTCTTATATCGGAGCTATTGGGCTTTTCGGCACAGATCAGTGGCCAAACTTTTTCAATTTTTTCTTTTTTGATCCACAACATTCCACTCCCTATTGGCGCACTTAAAAATTTATGCAAGCTGGTTCCAAAATAATCGCAGCCCAAATCGGGTATATTAAAATCGAGCAATCCAAAACTATGTGCTCCATCAACCAAAACCTCTACTCCTTTGCTTTGTGCCATTGCACAAATTTTTTGCACCGGTAAAATTTGCCCAACCCAATTAATAATATGCGTTACATGCAATAATTTGGTTTTAGGGGTAATGGCTTTTTCGAAAACACTTACAATTGCATCATCGTTCTCTATCGGAAAATCGAAACTGATTTGCTTATAAACAATTCCATCTCTGAGTGCCCGTTGATTCCAAGCATGAATCATATTCGGATAATCTTGCTTGGTACCAATGATTTCATCGCCCTTGTTAAAATTCAACCCATATATAACCGTATTTAATGCTTCTGTAGCGTTTCGATTAATGGCAACTTCTTCTGCACTGCTACCGGCCAATAAAGCTAATTTCTTACGCAATGGCTCTCTGCCCTGATCAAGAATTCGCCACATATAATAGGATGGGGCCTGATTGGACAAGGAATTATACCTTTCTACAGCCTCTTGTACTACCCGTGGTGATGGGCTAACCCCACCGTTATTGAGGTTGATGATATTGGAATTGACCGTATACCCCTGTTGAATTACTTGCCAGTAGTCTTCATTGGTAGCAGCTTCCAATGGGCTTAAATGCTTGATTTTTTCGAATGCATCCGAAAAATTTGCCGCATTGAGTTCATTAAAAATACCATAGCCTGCTATTACTCCAGACAATGCACCTATTTTTTTAAGAAAACCCCTGCGTTGTTCCATGCTGTTAATTTATGGGTTAAGATAAACAATATGGTTGAATTAGGGTTATTGATATGCTATATCTTTGCACAGAAATGGTTCTACAATGACTCAGAAAAGATGGATATTGGTTTTGTTGGTAACATTGCTTAGTTGCAGTGAATCATTGATTGCCCAATGCTCTATTTGTACAAAAACAGCTTCACAATTGGGAGACGGCCCTGCATCTTCTCTTAACTCCGCCATTATTTATTTGGCATTTGCACCCTTTGCCATCGTAGGATTCATCGGTTATAAATGGTGGAAGCGCGAAAAAGCGTTTAATCAAGATGTATGAATTTAAACGAAAAAATAAATGTCAGATCAAATTTTAAAAAATAAATTAGGTTATCATCTCTCTAAGATTTTGCCGAGGAACACTATATTAAGTATGCCATTAATAAATGGTACAAAAGTTTTCGTCAGAGCAAAAACTGCTGATAGAATGATTTTTAAAGAAATTTTTATTGAAGAAATTTATAATAAACATAATATAGAAATTGAAAATGGAGATACCGTTGTAGATATAGGTGCCAATATAGGCATATTTAGTATATACGCTTCATCTAAAGTAAGTAGAGGAAAAGTTTTTTCTTTTGAGCCATTTGAAGAAAACTATAAAATATTATGCAAGCAAATACAATCGAATAATCTAATAAATGTTTTTCCCTATAATTTAGGGGTTTCAAGTATAACAGGCGAACAGACATTATATCTTTCTCCAACAAACACTGGCGGACACTCCATCAAATTTGATCAAGGCGCATCATCAGTATTAATAAAAACTATAACACTCTCAGAATTTTGCAAATCAAATAACATACCACGAATTGATTTTTTAAAAATTGACTGTGAGGGTAGTGAGTTTGAAATTTTAGAAGAAAGTCCTCATATATTAGATAGAGTAAAAAAATTAGTGATGGAATGTCACCCTTATAAAAACAAATCAGTTGAGGATATGATTGAATTATTAGAAAAACATCATTTTAAAGTTATTGTAGAAGATTGCAACCATGAGAATATAAAAATGGTCTATGCATTAAATCAGCAATTATTATAAATTTCGATAGGCTTCTAAATACTTTTGTGCAGAAAGTTTCCAATTAAACATTTTACTTCTTTCATATATTTTTTCGATATTAAATTCACCTGAGTCAATCGCATTTAGACCTTTAGTTAAAACATGTTGCATGCTTTGAGCAGAAAAGTCATCAAAATAAAAAGCAGCATCCCCTCCAATTTCTGGCAAAGAGGTTAGTGATGAAAGAAAAACTGGCTTCTTAAAAGCCATGGCTTCTATAACAGGCAAACCAAACCCTTCCATTAATGACGGGAAAACAAAGGCTTTGCAGTTTTGATAATACCAATACTTCTCTTTCTCGGTAATTGGCCCAGTAAATTTTACCCTTGATTCAACATTATACTTTATAGCTTCTTGGATTATTCTATTTTTATATTCTTCAGATTGAATTGTTCCTGAAATGAAAAGTTCAAATTCATTGCCTACTAATAATGCTGGCAATACATGAAAGTTTTTCTTATCAATGACAGTTCCGATGGTAAATAAAAAAGCCGATTTAGGTACCTCTTGAGGAATGCAACTTTCTTCTGTAGTATCAATATTACAGCCATTGTAAATAACTTCAATATGCTTGTTTTTTACATCAAGAAATCGAATAATATCATTTTTTACATAATTTGAAATAGCCACAATCGAATCGGCACGATTGATCTTTTTTTGAATTTTATTTAATTCCTTTTTTTTCTTACTCTCACTTCTATCTTTTTCATACATGAAATTAAGGTCATGTACTGTTAAGAGGATTTTTACTTTCCGATTAAAAGGAAAGTACATTGTTCCTTGGTATGTTGTATGCCAAATATTAAAATCTGAAATAGAAGGTAATATGAATTTATGCAATGAATGTTGGTGAATATACAATTGCTTATCGCCAAAAATACCCTCTTCGTTTTTTCTTACATAAAAACCTAATTTTAAATTATCCCCATTATTCACTTGAATTAATGCCTTACACAAATTTTTACAATAATCATATAGTCCTGTATTAGGATATTTCATTCGTTCACAATCAATAATTATTTTTTTAGTTTGGCTATTCATAAATAAGCTTATCCGATTTTTTCTGCTTCAAGTGCATGACAAAAATTATTAATTGGCTGATGTGTAACCGAAAACCCAAGTTGCACTAAGTAATTACTAAAATAAGTGACATTATTTTTATCAGCATCAATATCGTGTACCTCAACTACCATTTTACGAATTAATTGAATTAAATCTTGGCTTGTATTATATACTATATCATATTCACTTCCTTCGCAATCCATTTTTAAAAGGTCAATTGTTTTAAAACCAGTATTTCGCATAATGTCACTTAAGGTGATACAAGGAACTTTAATCGATTTACTATTATTAGCATTAAAGTCGGAAAATATAGAAGCAACAACTTGATTGTCTTCAGTATCCTCTGAATATAATTCTAAAAACTCCTGTTTGCTTCCTGTTACAGCTAATTGATTTATAAAAATATTTTTTTTAATTTTTGGATTAGCTAAAATAGTTTTTTCTAGTTTTTCTACATTAGAAATCAAAGGTTCAAAAGAATAAATTAATGCTTGATCAAGTTTAGATAAAAGCAAAAAATCGAAAAAACCTACGTTTGCCCCAATATCAATTACTAAAGGTTTTTTTGGCAAGGTTTTTACTAACCCGTCAATTTCATAAACATCTTCCATGAAAATTTCTTTAAAAACCTGATAAACAGATTCTGGCACTAGAAAAGAAATGGCATTTGGCTTGGTTATAAATTGTAATGAACGTCTACTAATATTACCCTTATGAAATAAATATTCACCTGGGTTTTGGATATGTTTAAAAAGTCGAAAATATCTTGACAAGCCTTTTACTGGCATATATATTTGATTTTTTATTTTGAATAAATAAAATGCTTTATCCTTTTAAATTAAATAAAACTGATCTGTGATATTTGAAAGCATTCCTTTAATATTTAAGTTCATTCAAATATTGTTCTGTAAAATTAAATAAATTAAAATCAGGTGCTTGAATAGCTTCACCAATTGCAGCTTTAATCGCAGCTTTATCAATCCCCTTCATTTTGTTTCGTTGAATCAATTGATATACACGATCTGCCATTAACCAATACTTGCGATCATTATTATTGATTGCAATTTCACTTTCTTTGATTGCCAAACACAATTCATCAATCCCTTCTTTGGTAGATGCAATGGTTTTTAGCACAGGTATTTTTCTTTCCCCATTAAATGCTGGGGCCAACATCATTCTAAGGTTTCTTACAAAACTATCTGCATCGGGTCGATCGCTTTTATTCACCACAAAAATATCTGCAATCTCCATCAAACCAGCTTTCATGGTTTGCACTTCGTCGCCGGCTTCTGGTACCACAACAACTATAGTAACATCTGCTAATCCAGCAATTTCTATTTCAGATTGGCCAACTCCTACAGTTTCTACAATGATATAATCAAACGCTGCTGCCTGTAATAATGCAGTAATTTCTATGATATGCGGGTGTAATCCACCCAGCGAACCCCTTGTTGCCAATGATCGGATAAAAACATTTGGATGATTGTACCAATCACTCATGCGAATTCGATCTCCTAATAAAGCACCTAAATTAAAGGGAGAAGAAGGATCTACACAGAGCACCGCTACTTTTTTGCCTTCATTGGCCCATTGCCCAATCAAAGCATCAACCAACGTACTTTTCCCAGCACCTGGAGGCCCTGTAATACCAATAACTGGAGTTTTGCCCAATGGGAGTTTTTGCAAAAAATCAGCATGTCCTTCTACTTCGTTTTCTATCAATGAAATAGCCCTTGCCAACGATTTTTGATTGCCTTGAATAATTTCATCTAATAATTGATTCCACATATACGTTCTGTAAATGTAAATTTATGGTATTGGTATGCAAAAAAGGGTAAGAAATATTTTACTGGTATTAGGCATTATTATGCTTGCTGGTTTATTATGGAGCAGGGCCCTGCTCTCTATTAGCATGGGTTTGATGCTTATATACGCACTATACTTCTGGAAAAAAATAGATATTGAATCTGTAAAAAGTATCGCCTTTCACTTAAAAAACCCCTTACTCATTTGGTGTTGCAGCCCATTGATATTGCTATTTGCGGGTATTTATCAAGATGGGTTTACCGCCATATCCCTTCAATTGTTACTTACATTTTCGGTTTATCCAATTGCTGGTTTAACAGCCATTGTTGCCGAAAAGTTTGATTTTACCAAAACCTTTTCACAACCTTGGATTCATGCAGCACTTATTGCATTACTGTATCCAATAAGTTGGTTTTTATTTCATGCAAACACAGTTATTGAAGAATATGGAAAAGGAAAATCCTTACCTGTTTTTATGGATAACGACCATTTAAGGTTCAGTATGTTTTTATGCAGTGCTTTACTGTTTACCCTTTTACCTATATCTAATGCACGTTATAAGAAAATTTCTTTTGTTATTTTATTAGCAGCCATTTTATTTCTTTCGGTAAGAACAGCATGGGTAATGGCTTTCATCATTCTAAGTGGATATGCTATTTATTGTTTTACGCGTAACCAAGAGCTAAAAAAAATAGATCTAGTTAAATTATTCATTGGATTGATTTTGATAGTTGGTGCATTGTATGTTTTTCCTACAACCCAACAAAAAATTCGATACAGCATCTACGATTGGCAACAATACAATAGCAAAGGATACGACTCCAGTTATTCTGATGGAGTTAGAAGAGCCGTTAATGCAGTAGCCTGGGGCTCAATTAAAGACAATCATGCAACTTCAATTGGTTGGTCGGCAATTCCTGAAACGATAAAACACAAATTTTCACAACAATTCAATGGTAGTAAAACCCAATATGGATGGCCATTTAATCAATGGTTGTTTTGGTGGATGGGCAGTGGATTTATCGGTATGCTGGTGTTTTCCATTTGGTTATTGTACCCTGCCTGGTATGGGTTTAAATATAAAAATCCATTCCTTGTCATTTGGACAATTGCTATTGCAGTTTCATGCTTAGTGGAGAGTACACTCAATTATCAATATGGTGTATTCTTGCATGTATGGCCATTGCTTATTTGCTGGCAAACCTTCAAAAAAAATTAACGAAGCAATTTATAATTGCGAAAATCGAACAATCGAATACCCGTTGCTTTTTCAAAATAATACAGCAGTTTGTCTTTTAATGAGAACTTCTTTTTAGAAGGATCAAGTTCTACTTTCCAGTTCAGGCGTTTGATTCTTTCTTGCATTACCATTGGATGAGTACCCAAAAATTTCTCTAAAGAATCGAACTGGCTATAGTCGAAAAAATCAGGAATTTTCTTATACTCTTCTAAAACTTTATCATTTACCCAAAATCTACTCACCTCTTTTTGTTTTTTCATCATTTGCTCAGGCGATTTCACCCAACCATAATGATACACAGCTGCGTCAATCGCTTTTACCATTAGTTTCTGCTCTCCTCTCCTAAAACCTTGTGCGTCTTTATAGGATTGAATGCTTTTATCGTTGCGAATAATTCTTACTTCATGGTCATACCATTTTCTGCTATCTCCCACATAATCATAAGTGCCATAAAAATGCAAATACTTAAACAACAATCCATCTACTTTTTTATCACTAGCATATTGCTCACATGCCGCTCTAATAGCTCCATGGTATTGTTCGTGAATCACTTCATCCCCCTGAATATAAAATGCCCAAGTGCTTGCTGGATCAATCATTTCAAATGCTTTATTGGTTTCAACTGCTAATACTGTTCCTCCTTTTCTCAAAGAAGCATCCCAAATAGAATGATGAATTTTAATTTTAGGATCACCAATTGATTCCATCAGGGCAAGGGTTTCATCTTTACAATCTCCCACTAGAATGATCATTTCATCTACTACGGGTAAAATAGATTTGATGGCTTCAACAATTGGATAATCATTTGAAACTGCATTCTTGATAATGGTGAACCCTGAAATGAGCATTTTTACTAAATTGTGCCCCAAAGAACCGAAAACTTCGGTTCACTTTAGTTAAGCACATGATTAATTTTATTCCAATTTTTCCTTTAGCCATTGTTGTGTTTCCTGGCGAATCATTGAATCTGCACATTTTCGAGCCTCGTTACAAAGAATTAATAACCGATTGTTTTGCAGAAAAAAAACCGTTTGGGATACCATCCGTAATTAAATCGAGTGTAGCAGAAATGGGAACCTTGGTAGAAATTGAAGAAATTGTTGCTGTTCATCCAGACGGCAAAATGGATATTAAAACCAAGGGCATCAAAGTATTTTCAATATTAGAATTGGTTAAATCTATTCCAGATAAATTATACAGTGGTGCTATTGTGAGTTATCCTGATAATGAAATAGCTAACGAAACTTTGTTGATTAAAAAATTATTGGCATCTATATTCGAATTACACAGATTACTCGAAGTAAAAAAAGATTTTAAAAAAACAAGCGACGAACTCTTGAGCTACGATCTGGCTCATCATGCAGGGCTTTCTTTAGATGAAGAATATGAATTATTGGGCTTAATGAAAGAGAAATTTAGAATAGAATATTTAAAAAGGCATATTGCCAAGGTATTACCGATCTTGGCAGGAATGGAAAATTTAAAGGAAAAGATTCAGTTAAATGGTCATTTTAAAGAATTGAAAGGATTTAACTTTGACCAATAATCACCAACATGCAAAAAACCATTTGTTTCGATTTTGGCAACACGCGGCTAAAAGCAGCCATCTTTCATGAAAATGAATTTATTCAAGAAATGACGCTGCCAAACGCCCATATCCAAACCATCGAACAGATTATTGACCAATATCAACCAACAAAAAGCATTTTATCCTCTGTAATTGTTCATCCACCCGAAATGGAGGCATTATTGAGCAGCAAAACGCAGTTTCATAAACTGAACCATACCAGTAAGTTACCCATTACTACCCCAGTTGGCAAGCCCGAAACTATTGGAGCAGATAGACTGGCATTGGTTTCGGCATCAGTGCATTTATTTCCTCATCAACACAATTTAGCCATTGCACTAGGATCTTGTATCACCTATAATTTCGTAAACAATCAACATGAATTCTTGGGTGGAAGCATATCCCCTGGAATGAAGATGCGATTCAGGTCGATGAATGAATTCACAGCACTTTTACCTATTGTAGAACCCGAACAGAACTTTCCTTTGGTGGGCTACGATACCAAAACCAATCTTTTAAGTGGGGTGATTTTGGGAATGGCCAAAGAAATTGATGGAATAATTGATGCTTACTCATTGAAATACAGCAACTTTAACGTGCTATTAACCGGTGGAGACATGCCTTTTTTTGTACCGCAACTAAAAAACAGGATATTTGTCGACCCAAACCTAATTTTTAAAGGCTTATATGCGATTAGTGAGTTCAACAACAGGTAGGCTGGCTTTTGTGGTTAGTTTCATCATCATCTCAATTAATTTATCCGCTCAGGTAAATTCTCCATTTTCTAGATATGGCATTGGAGACCTAAATGGCTCTCATCATATTATCAGCAGAGGTATGGGCGGAATTAGAGCCGCTTATGCAGATGGTTTGAGTAATAATGTTGGGCAGTCTGTTAATTTTGCCAATCCTGCAACTTATGGGTCATTTTATATGATCTCTTACGACGTAGCACTATTGATCGATTCTAGAACATTGGTAAGTAAAGTACCCAATGGAAAAAACAATTCCATCTATTTTATCCCAAATTATATTGCTATTGGAATGCCGCTAGACAAAAAGAAAGGTCTTGGTATGGCTTTTGGCTTAAGACCTATTAGTAAGATTAATTACCAGGTAATAGAAAGAACTAGATCTGCCGGAGATAGTATTGGTACAGTTTACGAAGGAAATGGAGGTCTTAATCAAGCATATATTGGTATCGGAAAAAAATGGAAAGATTTACATGTTGGGTTTAACACTGGATATACTTTTGGAAGAAAAGAAATTAGTACAAAGAAAACATTCTTAAACGATACCATTCCATACAATCAATCCAATTCAGCTTCAATTACCAATTTAGGAAATGTGTTTTTACAATTGGGTTTGCAATATGAATTTTCAGTTTACAAAAAAGTAAATACCATCACTAAGTCAACCCAAAATTACTTATTGCGTTTTGGAGCAAGCGGTACTTTACAACAAACTTTAAATACAAGTCAAAACATCATCAAAGAAACTTTTGTATTGAATTCTATTGGAAATCCAGTATCAATTGATACTGTTTTTAATCAAAACAATGTAAAAGGAACTGTTGTTATGCCAGCTACTTACGAGGCAGGTATTGTATTACACAAAACATTGAGTAATACAGCAGGTTTATTTGAATTATGGTCTTTTGGGGTTGAATACACTACTACACAATGGAAAAATTATCGCTTTAATGGGCAACCCGATGCATTGAATAATAGTTGGATGGTAAAAATTGGAGGTCAGATCAGCCCTAATCCTCAAGCTCAAAGAAATTATTTAAACAATGTAAACTATAGATTGGGTTTCAATTTTGGACAAGACTATGTTAATGCAGATGGCAATGGTTTAAAAACCATGAGCGCCTCTATTGGAGCAGGCTTTCCAATTCGTAAATGGAGGGCATACGAAACTCAGTTTACAGTACTGCAAACAGCGTTTCAATTTGGTAAAAGAGGATCGAATGTAAACAATGTTACAGAAAACTTTTTCCAGTTTACTTTTGGCTTGAGCTTAAACGACAACTGGTTTATCAAACGCAAATATGATTAACATCAAACATACTAATCAATGGATTGCAGCCTTATTATTGGGCTGCTTTTTTATTGTTGGGTGCGAGAATGATGTTAATGAAGTTAAACAGTTGGGTGTTAAAAAACCAGGCATTGAAGAAGGAAGGAACATTGTGAGCTACTTAAGTGTTGAGGGTGTTATGAAAGCAAAACTAATGGCACCGATTTTATTGCGTTATCAAGGGGATAGTGCACTAAAATCGGAATTCCCCAAATCTTTATATGTAGAATTTTACAATGATAGTGCTAAAGTAGAAACTAGGCTAAGGGCTAAGTATGGAAGATACTTGGAGCAAGATAGAAAAATCTTCTTGAGAGATAGTGTGGTAATTATTAGAGTGAATGGAGACACTTTATATACCAGTGAATTGTATTGGGATCAAACTTTGGGCAAATTTTATACCGATAAATATGTAGAAATTTCTCAGAAAGAGCCACGTCAAAAATTATTTGCCAATAAAGGATTTAACGCCAACCAAGAATTTACTCAAATTTCTTATTACGATCTTCAACCAGGTAGTTTTATTTTCTTGCCAGATAGTACAGCAACGCCAAATAAAAATTAAGAAAGAAGAAAGATGAAATAACCAATAACCTTTATATTAACGCTTAATTCATATCTCATAATTTTTAATTCACAATTCACAATGGAATACAGATACATGGGCAGAACCGGATTACAACTCAGCACTTTAAGCTTTGGAAGTTGGGTTACTTTTTACAAACAAATCAAAGACAATAGCGCCGATGAGTTGATGGGCATTGCCTACGATAATGGCATCAATTTTTTCGATAATGCCGAAGTATATGCATTGGGAGAAAGCGAAAAAATGATGGGCCGAGTATTAAAAGAAAAAAACTGGGACAGAACTTCTTATGTACTTTCTTCCAAAGCTTTTTTTGGATGGAGAGGAAAAAACAATAAACCCAATCAAACAGGATTAAGTCGCAAACACTTAACTGAAGCTTGTCATGAGGCATTGCAGCGTTTGCAAACCGATTATTTGGATTTATATTTCTGCCACCGCCCAGATAAAGCAGTACCTATTGAAGAAGTAGTGTTTACCATGAACACTTTAATTCAACAAGGGAAAATATTGTACTGGGGAACAAGCGAATGGAGTGGTGTGGAAATTATGGAAGCGCATAGAGTTGCTCAATCTTATAGGCTAATTGGCCCATCTGTAGAACAACCTCAATACAATTTATTCGAAAGAGAAAAATTGGAGAACGATTATTTACAGGTATTTAAAAATGTGGGTTTAGGAACAACTATTTGGAGCCCATTGGCATCTGGATTACTTACCGGGAAATACAATAATGGTATCCCTGCAGATAGCCGTTTAGCCGTTGAAGGTTTTGATTGGTTAAAAGAGCGCACTTATGTAGATGCCAAGATTGAAAAAGTAAAGCAATTACAAAATATTGCTAATGATTTAGGCATTTCATTGGCTTCTTTGAGCATTGCATGGTGCATCAAAAACCCAAATGTAACTACTGCAATCCTAGGTGCTACAAAAAAGGAACAATTAATAGACAACCTAAAAGCCATGGATGCATTGGCGCTCATTACCCCAGAAATAACCCAGAAAATAGAAGAAATCATGCAAAACAAACCTGTTTTAGCTGATTTTTAATGATTGAGTAAATCAGTGAACAATCTCTATTAAGAGGAGCTTAGCTTTCTGATATAGCCGGTGATGGCAGTAACAATAACTAGTGCTTTTAGGCCTTGGCAGGTGATGGAAAAACATTGAATATTATATAGGATATATCAGCTGATTTTTCTCAAGTAATCAAATGATAAGTACCTTGCCCCGTATAAACGGGGCAGTTTTTTGTATAGATATCCCTTAACTTTGAGGCATGACACATATCTATACCATTCTTTGTATAGTTGGCACATTGCTTTTCATCGGATTTTTTGCTGGTTATGAAATTGCTTTCGTAACAGCCAACCGACTAACCATTGAGTTGAAAAAAAAGCAGGGTAAGAAAAGCGGGACTATTCTTGCTCGATTTATGGAATTTCCTGCCCGATTTATTGGAACATGCCTGATTGGATTGAATATATTTTTGGTTATCTATGGTTTGCTTTTTGATGAGTTATTGCAAATGGGTGTTTGGAATCCATTAAAGCTCGAGAATGAATATTTAAAGCTTGCATTCGATACTTTCTTATCTACCATAGTAGTATTGATCATCGGAGAGTTCTTACCAAAAGCCATTTTTAGGGCAAAAAATGATACGCTGCTAACCTTCTTTGCACCTTTGGCTAATTTCTTTCATAATCTATTTCTTCCTTTAACCGACTTATTTGTAAATATGTCTCAATGGATTTTGAAATATGTATTCAATGTAAGGGTAAACAATAAAAATGAAGTTTTTACAAAAGTAGACCTTGAACATTTTTTTCAACAAACCAAAGAACAAGACGAAGAATCACAGGAACTTAATACAGAATTATTTGAGAATGCTTTGAGTTTGCCTACTATAAAAATTAGGCAATGCCTTGTTCCAAGAACCGAGATTGTTGCTTTAGATATTAATGCCAGTTTAGAAGAAGCGAAGTCAGAATTCATCAGTACTAAATTGAGTAAGTTATTGGTATATGAAGAAAGCATCGATAATATAGTGGGTTATATTCATCAATTGGATTTATTTGATAAGCCAAGCAATGTAAAAGACATGTTACACCCTATCATTGCAGTTCCAGAAAGCATGAGCGCTACAGACTTAATCAATAAATTCTCAAAAGAAAGAAAAAGCATAGCCTGGGTAGTAGATGAATTTGGCGGTACCGCAGGCATTGTTACTATGGAAGATGTTTTAGAAGAAATTTTTGGTGAAATTCATGACGAATATGATGAGGAAGAATTTGTAGAAAAACAATTAGCCGACGACGAATTTATTTTAAGCGGAAGACTAGAATTAGACTATTTGAATGAAAAATACAATTTGGAGCTCCCTGCAGATGAATCAGAAACCTTAAGTGGTTATATCATCAATAAACACGAGACCATTCCCAAGCAAAAGGAAACCATCATTATCAATAATTTTAAGTTTGATATTCTCACCGTTAGTGACACTCGAATTGAAATGGTTAAATTGAAGGTTTTACAATAAATCTTATCTTCCATATCCCTAACTTTGAGGCCTAGCATAGAAAACCCAACATGGCATTATTCAATAGATCTGCAAGTGAAGGAAAAAAAGAGATGACATTTATAGATCATCTCGAGGAGTTGCGCTCACATATTATCCGATCGGTATTGGCCATTTTAGTGGGAGCCATTTTTATATTTATTTACCGAAATTGGATTTTCGACAATATTATTGTTGGCCCAATCAACAAAAATTTTATTAGTTATAAGGCATTATGCGATTTTAGTCATTGGGCACATTTAGGAGATGCGCTTTGTATGCCTCCAGTACAAGTAACCATGCAGAGCACCACATTTGGTGGTCAATTCTTAAGTAGCATTACCATGGCTTTTGTAGGTGGCATTATCATTGCCTTCCCCTTTATTTTTTGGGAGTTCTGGCGTTTTGTAAAACCTGCATTAAAAGAAAAAGAATTAAAGAGCACCCGTTTTGTTATCGTATGGGTTTCCTTTTTTTTCTTCACAGGCGCAGCCTTTGGATATTTTTTATTGGGACCTTTTACCT
>JBILRH010000096.1:0-6734 GCA_044372715.1 Sediminibacterium sp.
GGAAGAGGAATCTTATTTTTGCAGCCCCGTGGAAGATATCATACAATTATTACCAGATAATATAGCCAACCAGATTGCGGCAGGTGAAGTAATTCAAAGACCAGGCAGTGCGGTAAAGGAATTATTGGAGAACGCCGTTGATGCTGGAGCTACCATTATCAAGTTAATCATCAATGATGCAGGTAAAGCATTGGTTCAAGTAATTGATAATGGCAAGGGAATGACGGTGGCAGATGCAAGAATGGCTTTTGAAAGACATGCTACCAGTAAAATCAGCAATATTGATGATTTATTCAGCATCAAAACCATGGGATTTAGGGGTGAGGCATTGGCTTCTATTGCAGCTGTTGCTCAAGTAGAACTCAAAACCAAAAGAGCCGATGACGAGCTGGGTACATTTATAGAAATTGAAAATAGTAAAATTGTTAATCAAAGTTCTTGTGCTGCGCCAAATGGAACGAGCATTAGCATGAAAAATCTTTTTTTCAATGTGCCTGCAAGAAGAAATTTTCTAAAAAGCAATGCAGCAGAAATGCGGCATATTGTAGAAGAGTTTGTTAGAATTGCAATTGCATTCCCTCATGTGTTTTTCTCGCTAACAAGTAATGGCCAGGAGGTTTTTCATTTAGAAGCAGGTAATAGCAAACAAAGAATTGTACAAATTTTAGGCAATAGTTATAGCGCAAAACTAGTACCGGTTTCAGAAGACACCGATTATATGAATATTTCTGGCTTTATTGGAAAGCCCGAAACAGCTCGTAAAACCAGAGGCGATCAGTATTTCTTTGTAAACAATCGATATATTAAAAGTGCCTATTTAAATCATGCAGTAAATGCTGCATTTGAGGGTATTATACCGAAAGATAGCTTTCCTAGTTATGTTTTGTACATCGATTTGGATCCGGCACAAATTGATATCAATGTGCATCCAACCAAGCAAGAAATAAAATTTGAAGACGAGAAAATTATTTATGCATTTGTTCAAGCAGCAATTAAACATGCACTAGCTCAGTTTAGCATTGCGCCATCTTTAGACTTTTCTTTAAACGCAGATATACAAGGATTAGATGCTGTTAGTAAACCATTTACCAACTACCAACAAAATGCTGCAGTATCATCTAATCTTTATAAAACTTTCACTCAAAAAAACCAGGCGCATTTTATTGAGCCCAATGAAAAAACTGAGCTAAGGCATTGGAAAGAATTTTTTACCGATAGCAATACTGGTTCAAAACCATCTGTTGTAAATGAAGCATTGTTTGCACCAACCCCTAAATTGATTTCTAATACAATAGAATTAACCGATAAGCCACTTTTTCAAATACATCATACTTATATTGTTGTAACAATTACGCATGGATATTTATTGGTTCATCAACAATTGGCCCATGAGCGTATTCTATATGAAGGGTATAGTTCTGTAGCGCATAACCAACAAAGTACCACTCAAAAAAGTTTATTCCCAGTTAGTTTAGAATTGGTGGGTTCAGATGCAGTATTATTAAACGATTTATTACCCGAATTACAAGCAATCGGATATCAAATAGAACCTTTTGGCCAAAATAGTTTTGTTATTCAGGGTACCCCTGCCGATGTAATTGCAGGTGATGAAAAACATGCAGTTGAAATGCTGATTGAACAATTTAAACATTTTAGCAGCGATGTGAAATACAGTAAAAGAGAAAAACTAATTCGCTGTATGGCAAAACAACAATCTATTAAATCGGGTAAACAATTAGATCAAAAAGAAATGACCCATTTAATTGCTTCATTATTTGCATGTTCTACACCCAATATAAGCCCCAATGGAAGCCCCACTTATTTAGAATTCAAAGAAGATTATTTAGACAGAATGTTTGGTAAAGTATAATTAATAGTTATCTATAATACCTGTAAGAAATTGTTCAATCGATTTACGAATGGTACCAGCTGCTGTTTGATGCGCATTTACCAATACAGAAAAAATCAACTCTTTCCCTTTTTTAGTAGTGATGTATCCACTCAGGGCAACATGATTGCTCAATGTACCTGTTTTAGCATAAATTTTCCCTTCGTACCCTTTATACAAACCAGCTAAAGTACCTTCATTGGCCCCAGGGAGAAT
The DNA here is from genome assembly GCA_044372715.1 of Sediminibacterium sp. Lineage (GTDB taxonomy): Bacteria > Bacteroidota > Bacteroidia > Chitinophagales > Chitinophagaceae > Sediminibacterium. Next base: position 2,105 of record JBILRH010000096.1, read on the forward strand.
AGTGCTAATGCGCTCCCGTGAAAATGACTTTTTCATTTGAGTAAGCACCCAAACAAAATCTTGTGGCGTCATCAAATTATAACGGCTTAATCCACTTCCATCTACCCATTTTGGCTTTTGGGGAATTCCTAGAAAATCTGATTTTAATAAAGTATCAATGATTTTATTATCATCCATCAATCCAATTTTTTCATTGCCTACCATTAATAAAGTTTGCTCCGCAAAAAAATTATCGCTTTCATGCATCATTAATTTGAGCATAGAATCTGTAGACTGTGAATAGTACTTTTTCCAAATAGCATTTTGATCATTAATATCATTAGCAAAATGCAAAACCCTATTGAGTGTGTCTTCTAATAAATTGAGTGCAACATCTTCAAATGATTTTTTTGTAGTGAAAGGAATCTGAGTAGAAGTAAAAGTTCTAGTACTTTTTACAATTTCAAAATGATTTTCCGATTTATCTCTATTGATGGCAAACTTACCATCCTCCATGCTTGCAAAAATATTTAGAGAATCTTTAAATGCTTTAGGAACAACATTTAGTTGTTTTCCCTTTTTAGAAAACCATACTAGATTGCTGTAAATAGGCATAGCTGATCTTTCTGGCATATAATTGGCATCATAATCGTTCCATGCCCAACCGTTTCCAAAAGGGGCTGCATTCCATTTTGGAGAAACAAAAGTAATATTGGGAGCGTTTTCTTGTAAAAAGTTGAATACCTTTTCTTGCTTAAAGTTGGGATGCAAAAATGTTGGATCTCCAGTAAAACGTACTGCAGTGTTTTCTGAATTGGGTAAATATTCAAATGCTACCAAACTGTCTTTTAAATTTTTTAATGCTGCAAAGCAAGTAAACAATTTAGTATTACTAGCAGGCACAAAATACTTGGTGTCTTGATAACTATAGAGATATTGATTTATACTTGGATCGTAAATACTAATTCCAACATGTGCAGGCGCAAAATCTGATTTATCCAATATTGCTGAACGGCTAATAGCCTCTATTCCGGTAGGGTTATTTACGCTTGATTTCTTTTGAACCGAACAGGCACTGAAAAAAATCACTGTCATTAAAATTGCTAATGCTTTAGTCTGCTTCATAAATTACTATTAACGACTGTAATTTACTACATTGAATAATTGAAAAATCAAATTCTTTCTGCAGCCCTCATCCAACGTTCGGGGATTTCATTATTACAAGCCGTAACATAATCACGATAACTACAGGCAACATATTTACCATCATGTAATTGCATCCACCATCTTCCGGTTCTTTTACTCTGTAAAAAAACGGTTTCTACTTCGGCAAATGCCATGGTAAACTCATTGAAAGCGGTCCTGTTTTCAAGCTCAGCCTCTTGTTTTCCTTTTTGAATGCCATCCATTACATACCACAACATATGGGCTTGTTGTTTAGCGGTAAGCTGATGTGCATCTTGTTCTTCTATATATCCATATAAACCAATACTGTTACAGTTCTTACTCATACCTGCATATTGCATTAATGTACAAGCTTCTTCGCCATTAAAACCATTGGGGGTAATATAGTTTGCTGGGGCATGTGCATGTTGAATTGCAGCAATATCAAAACTAAATAACTCGCTATTTCTAATAGCAGGTTCCATTTCTTCAATCGATTCTTTCACTTTGCCTACCCGATGACAATCAAATCCTAACTTATCGATGGTTTCAAGCATATGTGGATGCATAAAATAACTCTGAAATCCAATATGGGTATAATGCTTTAAATAATTGGGTATTCCAGTAAACAAATCCACTAAAAATTGATCAGCAGGCTCCATGCTTTCCATATCCAAATCAATCTTTGCATCTACAACAACGGCGTCGATTATTTTGCCCAATGAACCATATGAAAGATATTGAGCAGTAGTGATATCATGCGAGCCTCCAAGAATTAATACTTTTTTACCCATCTGAATTAATTCGGCAACTACCGTTTTTACGGCAGCATAACTATCGGCTATAGTTGCTCCAATTTTTACATTTCCCAAATCGGCAATGGTTACTTCTGTATGCCAGTAAAATAAGGAATAAAACTGAGCACGTATTGTATTAGGCGCATTATTGGAACTATACTGCATACCCATACCCCGCATTTCTCCACAACCAACAATTACTAAATCTGCTGAAGAAATATCTGGCAATTCCTCTTCATAAGCCAAAATATGTTTACCCAATTGCGTATCCTTAAATCCTTCATCATTAGATAAGAAGGCCATATTAACGGGCTCTAAAAAATCGAGTAAACTCTGTAAAGACATAGGGTGATATTTGCACTTAGGATAACGAAATGGAAGGGTATTTATTGCATTTTTATACTGAATTGACTATCTAAAAGACTATATAGACAGCTTCTTTATAAAGAATCAATTGAATTTTAATTGGATTATCTTTTCATATTGATGAGAAAAGAAGAAGGTCTAACTAGATAAACATGCATTTAGACGAATGGTGGGCTTTGAATTTTCGACAGAAAATTCAGCCGTTCAGATGCACAGGCGTTCTGGTTAGACCTTGTTCTTATTTACTTTAACAAAAGCGAAGTAAAATACATTTAAAAAAATGCAAAATAAACAGGCATGTAAACTTACTCTGTATACTTATACCCCATACCTCGTACTGAATGAAAATAGCGGGGATTGCGGCTATCTGCTTCAAAGTATTTTCTAAAGTTCAAAATAAAATTATCGATGGTTCTGGTAGTGGGATAAACATTATAACCCCAAACTACTTGTAAGATTTTTTCTCGTGTTACCACTTCGTTTTTATTTTCTATCAGTAACTTCAACAACATGGCTTCTTTTTTACTCAATTCAATACTGGCCCCATTAAAGTCAATAGCTACCAATGCTTTAAAGTCTATTTTATTATTACCAAATTGGTAAATATCCCCAACTGATTCTTTAACTTGAATCTTTTTGTTTTTTGAAATCAATTTAGCAACACGCAGTAATAATTCTTCTAAATTAAATGGCTTGGTAAGATAATCATCAGCCCCTTTTTTTAATCCCAATATTCTGTCGGCAGCAGCGTTTTTTGCACTCAACATCAATATAGGCACTTCATTATTGTGTACTCGAATATTTTCTGTAATACTAATTCCATCAATATCAGGAAGCATAATATCCATAATAATTAAATCGAAATAGGCCGCTCCGATTTGTTGTAAAGCTTCCGATCCATCATAAGCAGATGTAACTTCATAACCCTCTAATTCTAAATTGAGTTTTAATGCTTCGTGCAAATTTTGCTCATCTTCTACCAATAAAATAGCTGGCCGATTATTACCCATATTATGCATTAAATTGAATATTAAAATTACTACCGCTAGGGTGATTATCTCCTACTGCAATTACTGCTCCATGGGCCTCCGAGATTTTTTTACACAGATACAAACCCAAACCAGTGCCTTGAGCCCTTCTTGTATTCTCATCACCAATTCTATAAAATTTTTTAAATACATTTTTCTTTTCTTCATCCTGTATGCCTATACCTGCGTCTATTATTTCTAGTTTTACTGTTTTGGCTTTTTTTGATAAAAAAACCTGAATTGCTTTGTCCTTTGGAGAATACTTAATGGCATTCTCCAATAAATTATTAATTAGCATTTGTAACAAAAACGAATCACCATCTATTACTATATCTTCTTGAATATGCTCTTCAAAAAGCCTTGTTGGAAACCGATTTTTACATTCATCTACGCTGGTTTCTAGTAAATCTGTTAAATTAAGATGCTGTTTTGCGGTTGTATATTTACCTCCATCAAATTGAGCTGCAAATAAAATATTATTGCATAAGCTATTTAACCGATTGGCTTCCTGTAAGGTATTACTGATTAATTTTTGTTGTTTTACTTCATCGAGTTTATGCTTCTGTAAAGTTTCCAAATTTAATTGAGTTACTGCAATAGGAGTTTTTAATTCGTGGGTAATAGCCATCATAAAATTTTGTTGCTGTACTGATGATTTTAATTGACGACGAGTAGCTCTAAAAACAAATATTGCTCCAATTAAAATCAACACTAAAAAAGTAACCCCCTCCCCTATATATTGAGTGGTTTTTCTTTTATTAGCACTTTGAATTTCATTGAATTTACTGAAATAAGCAGGATCATCCTTTTTTAATTCACTCCATTTTATCTGTGTGATTAAATCATTTTGATTTTTTAATGCAATAAACCACCAGGCCAGTGCAGCTATCATGTAAAGCAATAGAAACCAATATACAAAACTTACTAAGATTAATTTTTGTTGCCGAGGTTTGCTCATGGCTGCACTTTTTCAATTCTTATACCAGCATTTAATACTGCTTGCAATGGGTCTTCGCGCATGATTTGCTGCAAGGTGAATGTATAATTTCCAAATTTTAATTTTTGAGGACTTCTTGTAAGCCTAATACGATGATCAAAAATATCATCCATACCAGCACCCAACCATCCTTTTTTATTATCTGCTAACAAAAGATTTACTTGCTGAGATTTTGCTGTATCATTTGGCGCAACTGTTGTTATATTGAGCCAAAGGTTATTGTAGCGATAACTATCTTCATGACGAATAATTGCATAAATCTGATACAATGAATTGGTATCTGTAATAGTGAAGGTAAA
>JBILRH010000012.1:0-24024 GCA_044372715.1 Sediminibacterium sp.
TCAGTTTGCACTTATATTTTCAACATTTGCATTGGGTGGTAGTACTTGTAGTATTGTTGCTAAGAAATTATTGTCGTTTTCTACAATCGATAGAGGCACCGAATACGTTATAGTCTATATAGTGCTAGTAACTTTATTGTGGCCAATTTGTGTACTGCTAGTGAGTATTCCATTTGGGCAATTTCGGTTTTTCAAACAATATTTAACTCGGATTTGGCATAAGATAAGTAAAAAACAAGCCAAGTAACACATGAAAAATATTGCCATTTTTGCTTCAGGCACAGGTACCAATGCAGAAAAGATAATTGAATTTTTTAGTGGAAATGCTAATTCTCGGGTGGCATTAATTGTATGTAATAAGCCAGGTGCAGGCGTTTTGGAAATTGCCAAAAAATGGGGAATTGAGGCCATTTTAATAGAAAAAACTGGCTTTTTTGGCCCAAAAAGCTGCATTTTAGCCCTAAAACAGCGAAATATCGATTTTATCGTTTTAGCAGGTTTTCTCTGGAAAATACCAGCTGAACTGGTGGCAGCCTACCCGCAAAAAATGGTAAATATTCATCCGGCATTATTACCTAAATATGGTGGCAAGGGAATGTATGGAATGCATGTGCATGAAGCGGTGATTGCTGCAGGCGAAAAAGAGAGTGGAATTACTATTCATTATGTGAACGAACATTACGATGAAGGCGATATTGTATTTCAGGCTTGTTGCAATATTGCGCCAAACGATAGCCCCGCAGATTTAGCTGCCAAGATTCATCTACTAGAACATGCGCATTTTGCAAAGGTGGTGGAGGGGTTGGTAAAATAAAGAATGCAGACAGATTCTTAGTCTGCCTGCAGTCTATCATAAACTAAAACGATCACTAAAAATATACAAGAGAAGTAATACATGAAATAAAATTATTACTCCTGCTCTCCCCCATTTTACCCATTTCTTAGGAACCAATTGGGGCATCGGAATAAAAACCCTTACAGCTAAAAACATATTAAGATTGAAAAAAATCATTGTGTGAAGAATAAATCTCACATAATACAACCACACATATTCTGGTTCTCTTGATTCGATTTTTTTATTGAAAACAAGATCAAATACAATACATACAATTAGTAAAGGGTAATATATTTTATTCCCTATTTTGTCTAATAACGCTGAGACTGTCATAAAAATTTATTTATGTTTTTTGTGAACAAACTCTATAATTAAGATCGCAACTATCTTTTTCAGTATTATATATGAGATAATATACCGCAGTTGCACCAGCAGCTGCATAAACCCCTCCTATAATAGCTCCCGCTGCTCCAATTTGCGGACCTCCAAATAAACTTCCCAATTTAAAACCAAAACCTCCACCTGCAACAGCTGAAGCAGCAATGAATTTAATATTTTCTAAAAACTTTACATAAGCATTGTTTATACATATTTTTTTATTCACGCAACAAACATCCGTGCAACCAGCTTTATAATTATCTCCGGTTAAATTATCATCTACATCTTGCTCCTCTGTAATTACCCTATAATAGTCATCCTCTGCAATGGGCATATCAAAAGACATGGAAACAATACTTTGTTGTCCGCCAACCTTGTAACCAGCGCTATTGCTTAGCTTATTCTTTGCATATAATTTTCTTGCTTTAAAATACAACTTAGCTTGTTCCTTTGTTGTTAAACCCGCTAAATAGGTCTTAAACAATTTGGTAAGACCATCTTGAATAATGGTTGAATAACGCAAGACCTCCTCTTTATTTTTAAAATGATACTGATTGATTAAATTGGAAACAAACAGCTCTTCGTTTGATTGTTCATTAACATTCGATGGAAATTCCTTGGTAATTGGATGAACTATTTTATTTCTATAAACAATACCTACATAAATAGGATCGAATCGATTCATCGCATCCATTAAATTGATGAAATCGGAGTCAGTTGACATGGAGATTTCTTTGCTTAATGGAATATCTACTTGATCATTTTTCTTACAACTTGATAGTAAGATTATAGTGAATAGAATATATATTAACTTTTTCATAAATTAATTTGATTTGATTGTACCCCACCTGTCTACTACCATGGTGAGAATGTTCGGCGGATTTTTTATTTGCTTGTCTGCAATCATGATCATCTATCAACACATCATTCGTAGCTACCGAAATTCACCCTGGCAGTTTACTGTGTACGGCAGCAACTGATTGCATGGTGCATTAGAGTACAATATTATTACTGTAATCAATAAATAAAAAGAGTATAAATACCTGAAATTTTAGCCCAATAAACCCTACTTTGCTAAATAATACAACTATCAATGAATAGATCTATTACAATTATTGCAATCAGCTTTTTTGCAATTATCAATATTCAATTTAATCCTATACCATTAAAAAAGCCTATACAAATAATCAAAGTGCCGCTTGTTCAAAAATGGATAGACGATTTTACCTGGGTGCAATATGGAAATATGCCCTTGGTAATTAGTGTGCCACATGGTGGAACCCTGGCGCCCGATAGCATCGCTACTAGATCTTGCCCAGGCATTACTTCTGTTACTGATTCTTATACCATCGAATTAGCCAAATCAATTGACAGTGCTTTTATGGCCGATTATGGCATGCATCCATCACTAATTATTACACATTTAAAAAGATCTAAGCTCGATCAAAACAGACCGCTGCCCGAAGCCAATTGTAACAACGAACAAACAGTTGCTATTTGGAATCGTTTTCATAATAGCATTGATACAGCTCTACAATTAGCATCAAAGCAATGGCCTCAATCTTTGTACATTGATTTACATGGGCATGGACATGCCAACCAACGCTTGGAATTGGGTTATTTGTTATCTGATGATGAGCTTCGCAATCCGGCAACTATTCTTCCAACAAAAACATCTATTGCATCTTTAATTACTAGCACAAAAATGTCTGTAGAAGATTTACTTACCGGAAAAAAAGCATTTGGCTCTATCATTGCTTCTAAAGGATTTGCAGCAATACCAAGTATAGAAGATAAAGCCCCTCTTGCCAATGAATTGTATTTCGATGGAGGCTATAATACCAAGCGTTATACATCAACTAGTACTTACCCCAATGTTTTCGGCTGGCAAATTGAAAGCAATAAAGATGTTCGCTTTACAGCAGCTAAACGTTCTGCATTTGCCAAAGCATTGGCAGCTTCTATTATGGAGTATTATCAATTGAATACTCAATTAAAATTCAAATAATAAAGATTGAATCTTTAAAAAATTGTCAAACTGATTTTACTGTTCAATCTCTATATCATATTTATCCAAAAGACCAATAACACTTGGTAATGAAAACTTGGCTTTTTTAATTCGATTGTTAGCTGGGTCTATTGAATAATTATACGAACTACGAAAGTCTGTTTTCTCCATTATTGTATGATCAAAAACAGCAGATAACAAATTACAATTATCAAAAACAACTTCTGAAAGATCAGCGCCAGTAAAATCAGTTTCCTGTAATTGAGAATTGATGAAGCTCGTTTTTTTTATTTTGGTATTAAAAAAAGAGGAATGCATTAATTGACAATCATCAAACGAGAAAGAGAGTCCAAATTCGTTGCAGGTATCAAATTGAAGTCCCAACATTTTACATCCTTTAAAAGCTACTTCCCTAAACGCTGTCTTATTAAGTTTTGTTAAACTCAAATTACAATTGTTGAAAGCACAATTAATAAAGTTAAACTCCGTAAGATCCAATTCTGTAAAGTTGCAATGATTGAATACGCAATTTTCGTATTCTCCTTTTATCAACGAATCAGTTTTTTCAAATACTTGATCTTCTATATATTTTTCTTGCATCTGTTAATTTAGTCTTTTACATATTCTAAAATATCAGCTGGTTGACAATCCAATACTTTGCAAATGGTTTCGAGTGTACTAAAGCGTATTGCTTTTGCCTTTCCTGTTTTTAAGATTGATAAATTAGAAAGGGTTAACCCTACTTTTTCGGAGAGTTCGTTCAATGACATTTTTCGCTTTGCCATCATTACATCTAAATTGATAATTATTGGCATGATTATACAGTTAAGTCGTTTTCAGATTGAATTTCAATTCCCTTCTTAAATATTTGAGCAATTATAAAAAGAGTTACGCTCATGAATAACCAAACATCGCCACTTCCCAATCTTAATTCTTTGAGCGGAGGTAGTATCACATCTTTACCAATCAGCCAATTGGTATAACTTGACCCCCAGGAAGAAAATAAACTGATACCAAGCGTTATATATCCCATGAGAAGAATGAATTTCTTCAATTCATTGTTGAAAGGTTTGGATAGATCGAGCTTTTTAAAGTACAAGAATTTTACGATCACCCAAAACATGATTGCTTTTAGTATTACTACTATATTAATGAAGGTAGTTTCAGCAAAAAAATGACCAGGATCATATGCATACAAATTGGACATATCCAAATGGTTCCAAAAATATTTGGCACCTGTAGGATTAAAGGCCAGTGTATAAATACTATTCCACAAAAAGCCTCCCGCTTCAATACAAAGACCAACGAAAATCATCGCTGAAAGAAAACACAATGCATTCAAGATCTGTTGTGTACTAATTTTAATTTCCATGTTTGTTGTTTTAATTTGACAATGCAAACATAATAAATATTTATTGATAAACAATAAATATTTAGGTTTTTTCGAAATTAATTTACTGTTTCAGCTAAACCACTGTGGTAAATGCGCAAGAAAGGCTTATAAATTACATTCCATATACACCACTTCGGGTAGTGGATTATGATAGTAAGCAGTGGTAATAATAAAGCCATGCTTTAAGTAAAGTGCAATAGCTGGTTTTAAACGCTCCAATGTATCGAGTTTCATTTTAGTATAACCAAGCTTTACGGCATCATTCAAAATAGCTTTAACCAATTCATCACCAATTCCAAATTTTCGAAAAGGGGCTTCAACATACAAGCGTTTCATTTCGCAAACCCCTTCTTCTGCTAATTCTTGCAGGGCAACAGTTCCAACAGGCTCTCCATTCCAAAAAGCTAAAATTAAACTACCAGTTGGGGCGCCATATTTTTTGAGTGGATTCTTTAATTCTTCATCAAAGCTTTGAAAACACAAATCTACAGCCAACTGATCGGCATAGGCTTTAAACAAATGCCGAGCTGTTTCCAGATCGGCATCGTGTTGTGTAATATGTTTTAGTGATAGCATTTATCCTGGCATACGAGAAATATATTTCTCTACCTCTTTAATTTGATCCAATACTTGTTTGCTCTTTGGCTTACAAGCTTTTGCTTTTCTAAAATAATCTTTTGCTGCGCGGAACTCTCTTTTGTTCATAAATATTTGACACATGCTAATAAAAGCAACCGCTTCGCTTTCTTTATCGGCAATACCTGCTCTAATAGCAGCGCGTATATAACTTTCGCCTTGCTTCAAATCTCCTTTTTGCATGGCCATCATACCCAATTGTAATTTATTGGCACCTTCTGCCTCTGGCATCGGCGAACCCAATGAAGAACTCTTTTTCAAATGCTTTTCGGCACTATCAAAGTCTTGTTTCATCATGGCCATATTACCCTTGATGGTATAAAAGGTAGATCTAACTGGTTTGTACAAAAGACCTGGATACCACACTGAATTTAAAATACGCTCCACTTCTTCCATATTGCCTGCTTCCATTGGCTCTTGAATTAACCGAAGCGGCCCGATAAAAAAATGGCTGGCTAACCCTATAACTCCAATAAAATAAAGAATAAAAGAAGGCCAAAAACCACTGCTAATATTTACGCCAATAGCAGCAACAATAGCTAGTAAACTCAACCAGAAACGATATTTGATAATAATATTGTAAAACTTCATATGCTAAAATTGGATAGCAAATATAAGCATTCATGGTCAGACCAAACCGGTCAGACCGAAATGGTCTGACCGGTTTGGGTTGGTCTACCCAAAAAACGTATATTTATCAAAAGCTTGTTTATGAGAAAATGGCTGTTTTTTAGCTATGCTGCACTTCTAACCTTTAGTCTTAAAGCGCAAATCACTCCTTCTCCTTTAAAAAATGAAGGAATCGGACCTTATTCGCAATTAATAATCAGAGGCGTAACTGTAATTAATGGAACAGGAGCTCCTGCTTTTGGACCAGTAGATATTGTAATCGAAAAAAACAGAATTGTACAAATTGCCAATGTGGGCAATCCCGGTATGCCCATCAACGAAGCGCGTAGACCTAAACTAAAAGAGGGTGGAAAAGAATTGAATTGCAATGGCATGTATATGCTACCCGGATTAATTGATATGCATGGGCATATAGGAGGAAAAGATCAGGGCACACCAGCTGAATATGTTTTTAAATTATGGATGGCCAGTGGCATTACTACAATACGAGACCCATCGGCAGGTAATGGTTTGGAATGGGTACTCGATCACAAGAAAAAATCAGCCGCCAATTCCATTACTGCGCCTCGCATTTATGCATATACAGCATTTGGTCAGGGAAACAAAAATCCAATAGTAACAGTAGATCAAGCTAAAGCATGGGTAAACGACAATGCAACTAAAGGAGCTGATGGAATTAAATTTTTTGGCGCATCACCCGAAGTAATGGATGCTGCTTTAAGAGAGAACAAGCGATTGGGTTTACGCAGTGCTTGCCATCATGCACAAACCGATGTAGCCCGTTGGAATGTTTTAAACTCTGCTAGAGCAGGATTAACATCAATGGAACATTGGTATGGATTACCAGAAGCATTGTTTGAAAATAAAACCATTCAAAATTTTCCATCAAACTACAATTATAACAACGAACAAAATCGTTTTGAAGAAGCAGGAAAATTATGGGCACAAGCAGCTGCACCATTTAGCCCTCATTGGAATAAAGTAATGGACGAATTAATTAAATTGGATTTTACACTCGACCCTACATTTAATATTTATGATGCCAACAGAGATTTAATGCGTGCAAGAAGAGCAGAATGGCATGAAGATTATACACTACCATCTCTCTGGAAATTTTATGAACCAAGCCGTGTATCACATGGATCATACTGGCATAATTGGGGAACAGAGCAAGAAGTAGAATGGAAAAAAAATTATCAATTGTGGATGACATTTATCAATGAATACAAGAATCGCGGAGGAAGAGTTACTGCAGGATCGGACAATGGATTTATTTATCAGCTCTATGGCTTTGGTTTTATTCGCGAGTTAGAACTCTTGCGTGAAGCGGGTTTTCATCCATTGGAAGTAATTCGTTCTGCTACTTTGTATGCAGCTCAAGCATTGGGAGCAGAAAAAGATTTAGGCACAATTGAAGTAGGTAAATTAGCCGACCTATGCATTGTAGATGGAAATCCTTTACAAAATTTACAAGTATTGTATGGTACTGGCGCTATTGAATTAAATGCCAATAATGAAATAATTCGCCGAGGTGGAGTAAGCTATACTATTAAAGATGGAATCGTATACGACGCTAAAAAATTGTTAGCAGATGTAAAAGAAATGGTGGATGCAGAAAAAAAGAAAACTGGATTTGTGTTGAAACAGCCTGGAATAAAATAAATAAAAACAAATACATGAAAATTAAGTTTTCTATTTTAGTTACTGCTTGCTGGCTTTTTGTTTTTACTGCTTATTGCCAACAACCCTATTATCCAGATGTAATTTGGCAAACAAAAAATCCGACTGAACTTAAACTCAATAAAAATAAATTAGATAGTGCTGTTTCATTTGCATTAAACAACGATAATAAAGTAGAACGTGATCTAAGGATCTCTTTACTTAAATCATATGCTAGAGAACCGGATTATAAAATTATCGGTGCAACCAAACAAAGGGGTGGGCCTGCAGGAATGATTTTAAAAAATGGCTATATCGTTGCTCAGTGGGGAGATGTTAATAGAGTTGATATGACATTTAGCACAACAAAAAGTTACTTATCAACTGTAGCAGGATTAGCAATAGACAATGGATTGATAAAAAACGTAAATGATAAAGTGGGCGAGTATGTTTGGGACAATTCATTTGAAGGAGCACATAATTCAAGCATTACATGGGATCATTTACTAACGCAATCTTCCGACTGGTCGGGAACTTTATTTGGACTAAACGATTGGGCCGATCGTCCACCAATAGATGGTGGGATTGATGATTGGAAAAATAGAAAACTCAATACGCCAGGTACTGTATATAAATACAATGATGTAAGAGTTAATTTATTGGCTTATTCATTATTACAAGTTTGGAGAAAGCCATTGCCAGTTGTTTTAAAAGAAAAAATAATGGATCCCATAGGGGCATCAACTACATGGAGATGGTATGGATACGATAATTCTTATGTAGATATGGATGGAATCAAGGTTCAATCGGTAAGTGGTGGTGGTCATCATGGTGGTGGAATGTTCATTAGTGCAGTGGATCATGCAAGAATGGGCCTATTGTTTTTACGCAACGGAAAATGGAAGAACCAACAATTGATTTCAGCAAATTGGGTAAATGCAGTTCAACAACCATCAAAAGCATTTAAAAGTTATGGTTATATGTGGTGGCTGAATACCGATCAAGAACAAATAAAAGGAGTTTCATCCACCATTTATTATGCTGCAGGATATGGAGGCAATTATATCATCATCGATAAAGAACACGATATGGTTATTGTAACACGTTGGTTAGATGATGCTAAATTGAGTGATTTTATGAAATTGGTTGTACAGGCAAATAATTAATGCTTGCCTTATTGTTTACTTGCGCCATAAATAGGTTTGACTAAATTATAACAATGATATTGAAGAAAAATAGCCGATTCCTGGTGATTTCTTTGTGGTGGAGTAATCAAATCTACTATTTTTGCGCCAATTGGATATATACCGATTGGGTCCCGTAGTTCAATGGATAGAATAGGAGTTTCCTAAACTCTAGATCCAAGTTCGATTCTTGGCGAGACCACAAAGACCCAACACGAAGTGTTGGGTTTATTTTTGCGAAGACGCGAAACAAGCTTGCTTGCTTGAGCGGAAGAGCGGAAATAAACCCCGCAACAACCGAAGGTTGGTGTAGGGGATTTGAGTAAGTTCAATACGGTAGAAGTTAGCCGAGGCTAACAATCTTGGCGTTAAGAAAGAAGTTAGCCGAGCGAAGCGAAGGCTGGTGAATAAACTCAAAAATCAACCTTATACCCGATTACTGGAATCAAGCCCAACAAGTATCCATATTTGATTTGTTTATTCATTGGATCATAAGATTGGCTTACAGGATTTTTTCTATTGAACAAATTTTGAACACCTAATATCAGGCTTCCTGTTTTTTTACCATATTGCACTTTCCATTCGGTTTGAAAATCAACACGAAAAATATTGCTTAGTTGATCTTCGTAAATCCTTCTATTATCCAACACAGTTGTTCTCTGAGCTATAGATCTAGCCAAATCAATCGGAGTTACCCTAACACCTCCAGCATAAATCATTTTAAAATCTGCACTAAATGTAGAACTATGTTTCCCTTTAAGATTCCATTCTTTTCCCATTAAAAAAGTGAATGTTCGGTTAGAATTAAAGCGGGTATTCCTCCATATTCTATCAGAGGGCAAGTATTTAGACTCATACAAACTCAATGAACTGAGTAAATAAAATTGATCATTCCAATAACGTTCTAAAGTAATTTCTAATCCATAATTTTTTCCATTACCTCTATTACTCAACGCCTCAATTGCAAAATCATCCTCTTGATTAATCATACTAAAGCTGGTTCTTGCTGCTGCAGATACAGGAATAGCATATAGCCATTGATAGTATACTTCTGCTTTTAAATTCCAGTTGGGAGCAAGTTGAACAGAATACCCCAAAACATAATGTGCAGCTCTACTAAAACCTAAATTCTTATTTGGTTGAACGGTATCTCTACCTATTCTTATTCTAGCAAAATAATTACCCAATGGTTGAATTTGAGAATGCAATCCAACACCTAGAGAAAGAAATTGATTTTTACCAGTAATCCATTTCATACCTGCTCTTGGTTCAATCACCGAAGTTTTACTCAAAGCAAAACTTTGACCATGTAATCCCACTAAAAAACTAAATCGATTATTAGGACTCCATTTCCATTGAGCAAAAAAATTAGTAAGCCTGGTATCTCCTTCTGATTTCACTTTGTCTCTTAAAACATTGCTAACCGATTCTCGCTGATTTAAATCGTAGCCCTTTGCACTTGTGTAAGCTCCTAGTTTTAATAAATGACGGCTATTGAATTTATGGGTTGCAACCACAGACCATATTCCATTGATTTCTTTAAACTCATTGTTTCTTGTATAGATTAAGGGTCCGTTGAATTTATCGAGCTTATTGTTTTGCTCATTGTATTGATAACCATTGGCACTATAAATAGTTTTGAGCAATGTTTTCTTACCCAGTGAAACAGTATGTGCAAAACCAACCATCCCAGTTTTACTTGCATCCAATCTTCCTGATCTTTTAGAAGGATTATTACTCCATATGATAGAATCAGTAGCGGCTTCTGCTTTTTGTTGGCTTGATCCTCCAAATCCAAAAATGGAAAAACTGCCTAATTTTTTAGTTGGCAAGTGGATATGAAATGATAGATCCTGAAAAATAGTAGCAGCTTCACCAATATTTAAACCCAATTGTTGCATGAGGGTTAAAAATCCGTAGCGGTAATTAATTAAATACGAGCCTCCATAACCTTTTTTAAAAAAACCTTCTGTGGCTGCATCTATTCCGATTGTGCTTGCAGAAAAGGTAAACTCTCTTTTGGAGTTGTTTCCTTTTCGCAGTTTGATATCAAATACACCAGACAATGCATTACCATACTCAGCAGGGAATGCACTTGTCATAAAATCTGAATTGGCCAATAATTGTGCACTTAAAATAGAGATTCCTCCACCAGAAGTTCCTACTTTGGCAAAATGATTTGGATTAGGAATATCCACTCCTTCCATTCTCCACAACAATCCATTGGGTGCATTTCCTCGAATAATTAAATTATTAGCATCTCCCTGAGACACAACTCCAGCAAAGGCTGTAGCAATTCTAGAAGGGTCGTTTAAACCGGCGGCAAACCTTCTGGTTTCTTCTACACTAAACATACGGGCGCTCACCACAGCCATTTCATTGATGGGCTTAGACTTGATGGGCCTACTCTGCACAATTACTTCCTTGGTTAAAATAATATCTTCTTCTAGCTCAATTTGAAGAACGGTTTGCTTACCCGATTCAATTAATAAATTATTTAATGAAACAGGCTTGTATCCTATAAAACTAATACGAAGATTATGTCTACCAACAGTAACGCCTTCTATTAAAAAATTTCCATTAATATCGCTAAATACTGTTTTCTTTTCTTTACCCAATAGTTCTACAGTAGCCCCAGATAAAATTGTTTTAATAGACATATCAGAAACCGAACCTCGTATCGTTTGTATTGGTATTGATTGAGCTAAACTAGGCTGCAAAAGATTGATAAATAAAAAAACAAAAACTACTCTTAAAAACATAGCTTGAAATTAATGATTAATTTAAAGCTAATTTATCTCGAAAGCAGATAATTTTTCAATTCATTAAAGTTGGCATTCATTTCAATGCAATAGCCACTAATGATCTGACTAATTTAAGTATGGATGTTTTTAAACATTTCTAGAATAGGTACAAAATTGCAACCGCCCCAAAATAAATAAATTTAACCCTTGCATAATATTTTATTTCTTATACCAAGTATCCAAACACATTATCGTTTTTATCTAAAGGGGTGTAATTCACATTGTACTTTTCCATATTGCTGATTAATTTTGCATAATCGCTATTGTCTAAAAGTTCAATCCCTACAAGAGCAGGTCCGCTTTCTTTATTGTGTTTCTGCATGTATTCAAATCTTGTAATATCATCGGTAGGTCCTAAAACATGATTCACAAATTCTTTAAGGGCTCCGGGCCTTTGTGCAAAGCGAATTAAAAAATAATGTTTCAATCCTTCATATTGCAAGGAACGTTCTTTGATTTCTTGCATACGATCGATGTCATTATTGCTTCCACTCACAATACAAACAATTGTTTTGCCTTTAATTGCCTCTGCATAATCATCCAATACAGCAATTGACAATGCGCCAGCTGGCTCAACAACAATTGCATCTTCATTGTATAATTTTAAAATAGTAGTACATATTTTTCCTTCATTTACCAAATGCATATCATCCAATACTTCTTTACAAATTGCAAAAGGCACATCTCCCACTCGTTTTACAGATGCCCCATCTACAAAACGTTCTATGTTTTCTAATGTAACTGGATGACCTGCTTTCAGGGCCTCATACATTGATGGAGCACCTTCGGGCTCTACTCCAATTATTTTAGTATTCGGTGAAAATATTTTAAAATAAGCACCTACTCCTGCAGATAAACCGCCACCTCCTACTGGAGAAAAAATAAGATCCACATGCGGTAAATCAGCTAAAATTTCTAACCCAACAGTTGCTTGACCTTCTACAATACGATGATCGTCGAAAGGAGGAATAAAGGTCATACCAAATGCTTCTGAATATTCTTTAGCAGCAATAGCACAATCATCAAAAGTATCGCCAACCAATTTAATTTCTACATGCCCATCACCAAACATTTTAGTTTGACTTACTTTTTGATTGGGAGTAATAATTGGCATGAATACTACGCCCTTAATATTCAACTTCCTGCAACTATAAGCAAACCCCTGGGCATGATTTCCCGCACTAGCACATACCATTCCTTTTTCCAATTGATTGGATGGCAAACTACTCATCATATTATACGCACCACGAATCTTATATGAACGAACCACTTGCAAATCTTCTCTTTTCAAAAAAACCTTGCATTGGTATTTCTTAGATAAGTTAATATTAAATGTAAGTGGCGTATGCGTTACAACAGTATGTAACCTTTTAGCTGCACTTGCTACATCTAAACCATAACAAAGCGTATTATTGATTGATAGATTTTCCATGCTCAATTGATCAGGCGTTTGTATTGATGGTTTTCATATCGGTCATGGCTTGCCTTAATTCTTGGCCAATTAATTCAACTGGATGATATCGAATCACTGCATTAACAGTAATCAATTTTTTATTGTCTACACCTGCATCTTTACCAGCATTGAAGTTTTTTCCAATAACATCAGTGTCAATATTCTTCATGAAATTGGCCAATAAGGGTTTGCAAGCATGATCAAATAAATAACATCCATATTCTGCAGTATCAGAAATAACTCTATTCATTTCAAATAATTTCTTGCGTGCAATGGTGTTTGCAATTAATGGAGTTTCATGCAAGGATTCATAGTATGCAGATTCTTCTTTAATACCTGCTTCTACCATGGTTTCAAAAGCCAATTCAACTCCAGACCTTACAAATGCAACCATCAATAAGCCATTGTCAAAAAATTCTTGTTCAGTAATTTTTATAGAGCCTGGTGCAGTTTTTTCAAAAGCCGTTTCGCCAGTAGCAGCTCTCCAAGTCAATAAATTTTTATCATCGTTGGCCCAATCTTCCATCATCGTTGAAGAAAATACACCGCTCATAATATCGTCTTGGTGTTTTTGAAAAAGAGGGCGCATAATATCTTTTAATTCTTCAGACAACTCAAATGCTTTTAATTTAGCAGGATTTGAGAGTCTATCCATCATTGCTGTGATACCTCCTTGCTTCAATGCTTCAGTAATTACTTCCCAACCATACTGAATAAATTTAGCAGCATAAGCTGCATCAATTCCATTTTCAATCATTTTATCGAATGAAAGAATTGAACCAGTTTGTAATAAGCCGCATAAAATGGTTTGCTCTCCCATCAAATCAGATTTTACTTCTGCTACAAAAGATGACTTTAATACACCTGCACGATGACCGCCAGTTCCAACACAGTAAGCTTTTGCATAATCCCAACCTTTTCCTTCAGGATCATTTTCTGGATGTACTGCAATTAAAGTAGGAACGCCAAATCCTCTTTTGAATTCTTCTCTTACTTCTGTGCCAGGGCATTTAGGAGCAACCATAATTACAGTAATGTCTTTTCTGATTTGCATGCCTTCCTCTACAATATTAAACCCATGTGAATAAGACAAGGTTGAACCTTGTTTCATCAATGGCATAACAGCAGATACCACAGAACTATGTTGTTTATCTGGAGTTAAATTAATTACAACATCAGCAGTTGGAATCAATTCTTCATAAGTACCTACTTTAAATTGATTATCGGTAGCATTTTTCCATGAAGCCCTTTTTTGCTCGATTGCATCTTTGCGCAATGCATATGAAATATCTAAACCAGAGTCGCGAAGATTTAGTCCTTGATTTAATCCCTGTGCTCCACATCCAATGATTACCAACTTTTTTCCTTTTAGTGGATTAACACCATCTTCAAAAGCGTTTTTGTTCATAAACTCACATGTACCCAACTGATTGAGTTGCTCACGAAGTGGTAAAGAGTTAAAATAGTTTGCCATTTTTATTGATTGTCTGTTGATTAATAATTTTATATACGGTATAAATAATTACATAGTAAATACTTGGTCTGCCTTATCAAGAAACTCATTCTCAATAAGTTCTTCTGCTGGCTCAATAGCTTCAAACTCTTTGAGCTTTTCATGAAATCCTTTACTGGCCTTAATAATAGCTACTCTAGCACTTCTTACAAATTCAATAAGCCCGTAAGGTGCTAAAACTTCTACCAATCTATCTGTTTCTTCTCTGTGTCCAGTTGTTTCGAAAATGGTATAGTCTTTTCTGATAACTACTGCCCTTGCTCCATATTCTCTTAACAACCTTTCAACTTTTAATTTTTCTGCTACTTCATCAGTAGAAACTTTGTATAAAGCCATTTCTTGCCAAATGATTTCTTCATTGGTATTGAAATATGCTTTTAAAACTTCAATTTGCTTTTCAATTTGTCTACAAAGCTTTCTTACCACCTCCTCTGTTTCGTTGATTACAATGGTGAACCTATGTATACCTTCCGCTTCAGAGGGAGATACATTCAAGCTTTCTATATTAATTTTTCTTCTAGAGAATATGATAGCAATTCTGTTCAATAAACCAACTTGATTTTCTGTATAAACTGTAATGGTATATTCTGCTTTCATGATTCTATTATTTTAACCTGATTTCTGATACACTGCAACCTTGTGGTACCATTGGGAATACATTGTTTTCTTTGCCAACCATTACTTCAAGTAAATAAGATCCTTCATGATCGAGCATGGTTTTTAATGCCGATTTTAATAAGGCTCTGTCATCCACTGATTGCCCAGCAATACCATATGCTTTAGCTAGTTGAACATAATCAGGGCTTTGAATATCTACAAATGAATAACGTTTATCATTAAATAATTGCTGCCATTGACGCACCATACCGAGAAAGCGATTGTTGAGTATTAAAATTTTTACATTTAAATCAGTTTGCATAATGGTGCCCATTTCTTGCAAAGTCATTTGAAAACCACCATCGCCAATTACAGCCACTACGGTTCTATCTAAAGCACCAAACTTTGCTCCAATAGCCGCTGGCAATGCAAATCCCATTGTGCCAAGTCCGCCAGAAGTAACATTACTTTTTGATTGATTGAATTTTGCATATCTACATGCAACCATTTGATGTTGACCCACATCTGTAACAATGATAGCATCTCCATTGGTAAGTTCATTTAACAAATGAATTACTTCCCCCATGGTAAGTTCTCCTTCTTGTGGATGTAATTCTTGCTGTATTACTGCCTCGATTTCTTGTTGCGTATAATCATTGAATTTTGCCAACCAATCCTTGTGTTGTTTCGCATCAATTAACTGAGTAAGCAAGGGCAATGTTTCTTTACAGTCTCCCCACACAGGAACATCGGCTTTAATGTTTTTATCTATTTCGGCAGGATCAATATCCAGATGAATAATTTTAGCTTGCTTAGCATATTTGTCGAGCCTACCTGTTACCCTGTCATCAAATCGCATACCTATTGCTATCAACACATCACATTCATTGGTCAAAACATTCGGGCCATAATTTCCATGCATACCCAACATGCCAACATTCTGTGGATGATCGGTTGGCAAAGCGCTTAATCCTAAAATTGTCCAAGCAGCAGGTAAACCGCCTTTTTCAATAAACGTTTTAAATTCTTTTTCCGCTTTTCCTAAAATAATTCCCTGACCAAAAAGTACAAATGGTTTTTTGGCCTCATTAATCAATGCAGCAGCTTGTTCTATATATTCCTTTCTAATAATGGGCTTAGGGCGGTAACTTCTAATATGCTCACATTTTATATATCCTTCGTAATTAAACTTTTGAATTTGTGCATTCTTAGTAATATCAACTAAAACAGGACCTGGTCTTCCGGTTCGAGCAATATAAAATGCTTTTGCCAATACATGAGGAATTTCAGCAGCATCCGTTACCTGACAATTCCATTTTGTTACAGGTGTTGTGATATTGATTACATCGGTTTCTTGAAAAGCATCTGTACCTAATAAATGGGCAAATACCTGACCAGTGATACAAACCAAAGCAGTGCTATCAATCATAGCATCTGCTAAACCAGTTACCAAGTTTGTTGCCCCAGGTCCGCTTGTTGCAAATACAACACCTACTTTTCCACTACTGCGTGCATAGCCTTGCCCTGCATGAATTCCACCTTGTTCATGCCTAACCAAAACATGTTTTAATTGATCATTGTAATCATACAACGCATCATAAATCGGCATGATTGCTCCTCCAGGATATCCAAAAATAGTATCCACTCCTTCTGCAATACAAGCTTCTAATACTGCTTGAGAGCCGGTGAGTTCACACACCCCCCCAACCCTCCCGACAGGTCGGGACTGGCTCTGAAGGGGGAGTTTTAAAGGTTCCTCTTTTATTTTATCTAATTCCACATTTGAAGTATTCATACAATTATTTTAGTCCATTTTTTCTCCCCCCTTTAGGGGGGGGGGCAGGGGGGTTATACTTCATCAGTTACACAACCCTCAGAAGCATCTTTTACTGATTGCGCATATTTAAACAATAACCCCTTTGTTGCATTTGGTGCTGGTTTTACCCATTTTGCTTTTCGTGTTGCTATAATATCATCTGCAACTTTTAAGGTCATCTTTTTTGTTGCAACATTTAGTTCTATGATATCATCATTTTCTACCAATCCTATTAATCCACCACTTACTGCTTCTGGAGTAATATGTCCTACAACAAATCCATGCGTACCTCCGCTGAATCTTCCATCCGTAATTAAAGCAACCGACTTGCCCAAACCTGCGCCAATAATGGCAGATGTAGGTTTCAACATTTCAGGCATTCCAGGTGCTCCTTTAGGGCCAACATTTCTAATCACCACTACATCTCCTGCTTTAATCAATCCAGAATTAATTCCTTCAATCAAAGCTTTCTCTCCATCAAAAACCCTTGCTGGACCTTCAAATAATTCCCCTTCTTTGCCACTGATTTTTGCTACACTTCCTCCAGTAGCCAAATTGCCAAACAAAATTTGCAAATGACCAGTAGATTTTATAGGTCGTTCAATAGGCACAATTACTTTTTGTTGTTCAAAATCTAAATCAGGCACATCCGCTAAATTTTCTGCGATGGTTTTTCCGGTTACTGTTACGCAATCTCCGTGCAACATTCCCTTACTCAACAAATATTTCATCACTGCAGGAATTCCACTGTATTGATGAAGATCTTGCATCAAATAAGTACCACTTGGCTTAAAGTCGGCGAGTACAGGAACTTTATCGCTGATGCGCTGAAAATCAGCTAAGGTAATTTCAACATCAACACTTCTTGCCATTGCTATCAAATGCAATACAGCATTGGTGCTACCTCCCAAAACCATTACAATGGTAATTGCATTTTCAAATGCTTTAAAAGTCATAATGTCTTTTGGACAAATATTTTTTTCGAGTAAAACTTTAATGGCTTTTCCTGCAGCTAAACATTCATTTTGTTTCTCATCACTCAAAGCAGGATTAGAAGATGAATAAGGCAAACTCATTCCTAAAGCTTCAATAGCAGAAGCCATTGTATTGGCTGTATACATCCCACCACATGCACCTGCTCCAGGACATGCATTTTGTACAATTCCTTTAAAATCTTCTTCGTTTAAATTACCTGCCAACTTTTGACCCAATGCTTCAAATGCAGAAACAATATTTAAATGTTGACCTTTATAATGTCCGGCAGCAATTGAACCACCATACACCATAATTGCTGGGCGATTCAATCGTCCCATAGCAATTAAAGAACCAGGCATATTTTTATCGCAACCTGGCAATGCGATTAACCCATCATAATATTGTGCTCCACAAACAGCTTCAATTGAATCAGCAATTACATCTCTACTAACCAAAGAATATCGCATTCCATCAGTTCCATTACTAATACCATCGCTTACGCCAATTGTATTAAAAATCAAACCCACTAAATCGTTTTCCCAAACACCTTTCTTAACTACTTTAGCCAAATCATTTAAATGCATATTACAAGTATTGCCATCATAGCCCATACTTACAATACCTACTTGCGCTTTTTTAAGATCCGACTCTGTTAATCCAATTCCATACAACATTGCTTGAGCTGCAGGTTGGGTAGGATCTTGTGTAATTGTTTTACTGTATTTATTTAATTCCATTATTGATTATTTTTTTCATGTACCAAATCGGTATAAGCTTTTTGAATTTTGGCTCCCAAACTATCTTTCCATTGCTTAGGAAAATCTATTGCATCAATAGACTCCCAGCCAATCACTTCAGCTGCTGTTCCACAGAAAAAAGCACTGTCTGCATTTTTTAGGTGTTCAATGGTATATGTTCCTTCTGTAACCGGAATATGCAATTGATCGCAGATTTCAAAAACAGTAGCTCTAGTAATTCCTGGGAGAATATGTCCTAATTCAGGTGTATGCAATTCGCCATCTTTTTCAAAAAACAAATTAGCACCTGGCCCTTCGGCTAAATGATCATGCATATCTAATAATAAAGCTTCATCAAATCCTTTTGCCTTGGCTTCTTGACTAGCCATGATTGAGTTTACATAATGACCAGCTGCTTTAGCATGAATCTTAAAAGCTTTAGGGTTTGGTCTTTGAAAAGAGGAAGTCATTACTCTTAACAATTTATCTCCTAAAAAAGGCGCCATTTCCCATGCTTCAATAAACAAAAAAGATTCTGTATTTAATGCAAAACCCATATTTGCTGGGGCGTATACTACAGGGCGTATATAGGCATTCTGCAAGTTGTTTTTCTTAAGCACTTCATAGGTTGCATCGATTAAATTTTGTGCATTAAAGGAATAGGGCAGATTGATAGATTCAGCAGAAATTTTTAACCGCTCAAAATGCTCAATCGGTTTAAAGATTTTTGTTTCACCAGATTCGGCTCTGTAAGACCGAATTCCTTCAAAAACAGCATAGCCATAATGCAAAGACTGAGAATACAAATCCATTTTTGCATCAGCCGCTTTCACAAACTGTCCATTGTGAAAAATAATTGTTTCGTTATTATAATACATACAACTGTTTATTTATATAATGGTTGAGGCGTTTAAATCTTCATTACTTATTGCCTCATGTTGGGCATTTCGCTTAATATAGTCTTCGATCAAATCTCCAATTGCTATTGTGCCATAATTATTAATTGGATCGATGTCTTTTGAAACAAAACTGTTTGTTAACGTCCAGTTCACCGCTTCTCTTACCAAATTAGCTTCTGTATTCAATTCAAAATAATCCAACATCATTGCGACAGACAAAACAGAACCCACTGGATTGGCAATATTTTTTCCGGTTGCTTGCGGATAAGATCCATGAATAGGTTCAAACAAAGCCGAAGCATTTCCAATAGAAGCAGAAGGCAATAAACCAATTGATCCTGTAAGTACACTTGCTTCATCACTGATAATATCACCAAACATATTTTCAGTAAGAATTACATCAAATTGAGCAGGATTTATGATTACTTGCATTGCAGCATTGTCTACAAACATATAATCAACTGCAACATCTGGGTATTGAGTAGACATTAACTGAATTAGTTTTCGCCACAAACGAGAAGTTTCCAGCACATTTGCTTTATCTATAAGTGTTAGTTTTTTTCTGCGAGTTTGCGCATGTTTAAATGCCAAATGAGCAACTCTTTCTATTTCATAGCTATGATAAGCGCATTCGTCTGTAGCATATGATTGATCTTCGCTTAAAGAACGTTTTCCAAAATAAATACCCCCGGTAAGTTCTCTAAAAATAACAAAGTCTACTCCTTCTAATTGTGTTTTTTTTAATGGTGAAAGATGCTCTAAAGAATGATAGGTATTAATGGGTCTTATATTGGCATACAATTCCAACTCTTTTCGCAATTGAAGCAGACCTTGCTCAGGACGAACTTTTGCACTAGGATCATTGTCATATTTAGGATGCCCTATTGCTCCAAATAAAATTGCATCACTTTGTTTGCAAGTTCTAATTGTTTCAGCAGGTAATGGACTGCCAGTTTTATCAATAGCATCTGCACCCATTAATGCATCAACAAATTGAAATTGATGCCCAAACTTTACTGCAATTGCGTTTAATACTTTTATAGATTGAGCTGTTACTTCCGGGCCAATCCCATCGCCATTAATTACTGCTATTTTCTTATCCATAATGAATTATTTCCTTTTTTCAAATGCTGCTATTTGTTCCTTTTTACTCAATAAAAAATCGATATCATCATATCCATTTAGCAAACAGGTTTTTTTATAGGGATTGAGATCGAAATGGGCAGTGCTTC
This sequence comes from Sediminibacterium sp., assembly GCA_044372715.1. Lineage (GTDB taxonomy): Bacteria > Bacteroidota > Bacteroidia > Chitinophagales > Chitinophagaceae > Sediminibacterium. The sequence continues at coordinate 20,750 of JBILRH010000012.1, forward strand.
CAGTTGTATCAATTGTAATGGTTTGTGCTTCTACATTAATGGTAAGTAAAGAACTGTTGTTTTGTTCAAAGATTTCTTGTAAGAAAGCATCCGAAACGGTAACAGGCAATACCCCATTATTCAATGCATTATTTTTAAAAATATCAGCAAAAAAACTAGACACTACCGCATTGAATCCATAGTCTAACAATGCCCAAGCTGCATGTTCTCTCGACGAGCCGCATCCAAAGTTTTTGCCAGCTACCAAAATTTCACCGCTATACTGAGATTGATTCAATACAAATTCAGTTTTAGGAGTTGATTCATTATTATTATTATATCTCCAATCTCTAAATAAATTTTTTCCAAACCCATCCCTTGTAGTTGATTTCAAAAAACGGGCGGGAATAATTTGATCTGTATCAATATTTTCCATTGGTAATGGAACAAATTGGCTTTTTATTTCTTGTAAGGCTTTCACGCTTATTAATTATTATATTTTAAACTAAGCATCCGAGAATGCGCATCTACTATTTATATAGAGAAGCATTAAATCAAGCTTCTAATATCTGTTACTACTCCAGTTATTGCTGCTGCTGCTGCAGTTAAGGGGCTGGCCAGTAAAGTTCTTGCACCTGCTCCTTGCCTGCCTTCAAAATTTCGATTGGAAGTACTAATACAATAAGCTCCAGCAGGAATTTTATCTTCATTCATGCCTAAGCAAGCACTACATCCAGCTTGTCTTATCTGAAATCCGGCTTCTGTAAATATTAAATCTAATCCTTCCGCATTCACTTGCTTTGCTACTTGCTGCGAACCAGGTACAATCATTACTTGTACAGCACTGTTTTTCTTTTTGCCTTTTACTAGTGCAGCAACTTCCCTTAAATCTTCAATTCTAGAATTGGTACAACTTCCTATAAATACATGTTGTACATGCATACCCAATAAAGATTTACCAGATTCCAATCCCATATAATTCAAAGCTTTTATGATATTATTTCTTTCCCCTTCATCTACAATGGTTTCAACTACAGGAATAAATCCATTTATGGCAATCCCCAATCCAGGATTTGTTCCATAAGTAATCATGGGTTCGATTTCATTTGCATCGATATTAATTTCAGCATCAAAAATGGCATCGTCATCAGAATACAATTGGCTCCATTGATCAACAGAATCAATCCATGCATCTCCTTTAGGAGCAAATACCCTTCCTTTTATGTAATCAAAACAAGTATCATCAGGGGCAATCATACCACCCCTTGCACCCATTTCGATACTCATATTACATATGGTCATTCTTGCTTCCATAGAAAGTGAACGAATGGTACTTCCTGCATACTCAACAAAATATCCGGTTGCGCCGCTAGCTGAAATTTTTGCTATAATGTAAAGAATAATGTCTTTAGCAACCACCCCTTTTTGCAGAACGCCTTCAATATTGATGCGCATTGTTTTTGGCTTTGTTTGCAAAACAGATTGTGATGCAAAAACCATTTCAACTTCACTTGTACCAATACCAAAGGCAATAGCGCCGAACGCACCATGTGTAGAAGTATGGCTATCTCCACAAACAATGGTCATACCTGGTTGAGTAATTCCCAACTCTGGTCCTATAACATGCACAATACCTTGATATGGATGCCCCAATCCATATAGTTCTATACCATGATTCGCGCAATTATTAATCAATTGCTCTACTTGCATTCTAGAAAGCTCATCATTAATAGGCAAATGCTGATTTAATGTAGGAACATTATGATCTGCTGTAGCAATGGTTTGCTTTGGTCTAAAAAGCTCAACCCCTCTTTCTTCAATTCCTTTGAATGCTTGTGGGCTTGTTACTTCGTGTATAAAATGACGATCTATATATAAAACAGATGGGCCATTGCTAATGGTCTCTACAACATGCTTGTCCCAAATTTTATCAAAAAGTGTTTTTCCCATTGATTATGTTGAATGATTATGCAATTGCTTTTTCTGGCACATATGCTTCTGCCAATGTTCTCAAATCGCTTTCAACAACTTCTTTTTTGCTGTCTGCAATAATTAAAAATGATTGATACAATTGATCAATATCATTTCTATCAAAATCATATCCTAATTTTTGAAAACGGTATGCCAAAGCACTTCTTCCACTTCTTGCAGTTAACACTATTTTACTTCCCTCAGCACCAACTTGCTCAGGATTGATAATTTCATAAGTCTGTGCGTCTTTTAAAAATCCATCCTGATGAATTCCTGATGAATGAGAAAAAGCATTGGCTCCAACAATGGCTTTATTAGGTTGAACTGGCATTCGCATAATATCCGAAACTTCTCTGCTAAGTGGGTTAAGCATTTGGGTTTTGATATTGGTATATAGCCCTAAATGTTTATGCTGATGAATAATCATTACCACTTCTTCTAATGAAGTATTGCCAGCTCTTTCACCCAAACCATTGATGGTACACTCGATTTGTCTTGCACCATTAATTATTCCACTGATTGAGTTGGCAGTTGCAAGCCCTAAATCGTTATGGCAATGACAAGAAAGTATGGCTTTATCAATATTGGGTACATTGTTCATTAAATAAGCAATTTTTTCTCCATATTGATAGGGTAAACAATAACCAGTTGTATCTGGAATATTAACTACTGTAGCTCCTGCTGCAATAACAGCTTCAACAATTCTTGCCAAATATTCATTATCCGTTCTACCAGCATCTTCTGCAAAAAATTCCACATCATCGGTAAAATTTCTTGCCCATTTAACTGCTTGAATAGCTCTTTCTAAAATAGCTTCTTGAGTAGTATTGAATTTTGCTTTGATATGAAAGTCTGAAGTACCAATACCTGTATGTATTCTTGGACGAACAGCATATTTCAATGCCTGTGCAGCAACTTCAATGTCTTTTTGAACAGCTCTTGTTAAACCACAGACAGTGGCGTTTTTGATTACCCTAGATATTGCCTGAACCGATTCAAAATCTCCAGGACTAGAAATCGGAAATCCTGCTTCGATAATATCAACCCCCAAAGCTTCTAACTGAAGGGCCAATGCTAATTTTTCTTTTGTATTGAGTTTACATCCTGGAACTTGTTCCCCATCACGAAGCGTGGTATCGAAAATATGTATTTGTTGATCCATAACCCTTAATTGAATGATATAGATAAAAAGACAGGCTCGTGTAGGTTGTTATTGATTGCCTTAAATAACAACTGTACGGCCTGTCATATTCGAATGTAGAATGTATTATCTTCGAAATTGGATCAATATTGATTCAAAAATACAGTGGTTAAGGCGCTATAAA
>JBILRH010000097.1:0-6691 GCA_044372715.1 Sediminibacterium sp.
CCTCGATAATTTTCATTTTATAGAAGATATTTCGGCTTGGGAGGAAGAATTTTTTGAAGCCCTGGAGTTCTTGAAAACATTGAATGTGATCAATTGCGAATATTATATCAATAACGCCATTAAAGAAGGCAAAAAGGTATTGGCGGAAGGAGCTCAAGGCAGTATGCTAGATATTGATTTTGGCACATTTCCATTCGTAACATCTTCCAACACCATTTCAGCAGGGGTTTGTACTGGCTTAGGTGTATCTCCCAAACTAATCAATGAAGTATTGGGAGTAACCAAAGCATATTGTACCAGGGTAGGTAGCGGTCCTTTTCCAACAGAACTAGAAAATGAAACAGGAGAAGAATTGAGAAAATTGGGAAGTGAATTTGGAGCTACTACTGGCCGTCCAAGACGATGTGGCTGGATTGATTTGGTTGCTCTAAAATATACCTGCATGATTAATGGGGTTACACAAGTTATTATGACCAAAGCCGATGTTTTGGATTCTTTTAAAGAATTACAAATGTGTATTGCCTACGGAATCAATGGAAAAGAAACCAAAGAATTGCCTTTCCAAATTTCTAGGGTTAAAATAGATCCTGTACTAGAAGCATTTAAAGGTTGGAACACTGATACAACCAAAATTAAATCTGCCAACGAATTACCATCGGACATGAATAATTATATTGATTTTATCAATCATTATATTGGAGTTCCAGTTAAATTTGTATCAAATGGTCCGGGAAGAGATCAAATTGTAAGTTTATAAATATTGGCACTTAATTTGATATTTAAAAAAAGTTTTGGTTATTAATTTTTTGCGTCTAAAATTTACGCAATAAATCTTATTAGCAATATGGCAGCAAAGTCTGATAAGGATAAAAAATCCTCTACACCCAAGGCACCGGCTAAAAATGCCGAAGTAAAATCAACACCTAAAAGCAAAAAGGCGGTTGAAGATGATGATATTGATGAAGATGATGATGTTGAAACAACTCCAGTAAAAAAAGGAAATTCAAAATCGAACGGTAAAAAATCAATTGAAGATGATGAAGATGATGATATCGAAGTAGATGACGATTGGGAAAAATCTGGGGAAGATGAAGATAGTTGGGACCCTGACTTCGATGAATTTGATCTACCAAAAAGCAAAGGAAAAAAAGCAGAAGGCGGAAAGAAAAAGGAAGAAGAAGAAGACTTTAAAATTGATGACGATTTCAAAGAATTCGATTTATTCAATGAAAAAGACGGCTTTGATGATGACGATGAAGACTACTAAACCTACTTTCAACAATTGAAAAGAACAATCGCTTGTTTTGATGTAACAGGCAATACAATCGTTAAAGAACAAATGCTGCATTGGGTAAACCAGTACAGCATTTGTTCTTTTTTGGATAATCACTTTTATTCTTCGGCGCATCATAAAGTAGAATGCTTAGCAGCAGCTGGTTCTATTCAGCGCTTTACAGGAAAAAATACATTGGAATTAATTGATGCATTTTATGCTCAACAGCAAGATTGGTTATTTGGTCATATCAATTATGAATTTACTGAAAACATCGAAAATAATCAACAGGATACCTCATTAATTGGATTTGACAGTATCGCATTTTTTCAGCCTGAAACAGTACTTCGTTTAGAGCAAAATAAATTATTCATTGAAACAGTTCATCATTCAGCAGATAAAATTTTTGATGAAATAATTACAATAAATATCCCTGACAAAGAAAAAAGCAATACAATAAAAATCAATCCCACTATTCAAAAAGCAGATTATATTCATAAGATAAATCAACTTTTAAATCATATTCAAAGAGGTGATTGTTATGAAATAAATTTTTGTCAGGCTTTTATTGCGAATGAGGTAAATCTAGACCCTATTCGAACTTATATTAACTTAACCGATATCTCCCCCAATCCATTTTCTTGTTTTTATAAACAATACAATGCCTATTTACTTTGTGCAAGCCCAGAAAGATACCTGCAAAAAAAAGGCCATCAACTTATTTCGCAACCCATAAAAGGAACCAGCAAAAGAAATTTAGAAAATAGAGCAATAGATGAGCAACTAAAAGAGCAACTTTTAAAAAGCGAAAAAGAAAGAAGTGAAAATGTGATGGTAGTGGATCTTGTTCGAAACGATTTAAGTAGAATTTGTAAAGAAGGAACTGTTGAGGTAGAAGAGTTGTTTGGAATTTATAGTTTTCCTCAAGTGCATCAAATGATTTCTACAATCAAAGGAACACTTAAAGAGCATAGCCCTTTTTCATCCATCATTCAAGCAAGTTTTCCAATGGGAAGTATGACAGGAGCGCCTAAAAAAAGAGTGATGAATTTAATTAAACAATACGAGTTGGGAACTAGAGGTATTTTTTCTGGTGCTGTAGGTTACATTAACCCTGCACAGGATTTTGATTTTAATGTGGTCATTAGAAGTATTTTATACAATTCATCAAATAAACACTTATGCTATTTTGTAGGTAGTGGAATTACAGCAAACAGTATACCAGCCGAAGAATATGAAGAATGTCTTTTGAAAGCAAAAGCAATGAACCAGGTGTTAGGCAACTGATTCATTCTTCATCTCAATAAATTGTAGTATTTCTTCTCTCCCTTGTTTTTTTTCTGCACTTGTAACAAAATGTTGTGGCAAAAACTGCCAGGTAGCCCTTAGTGTATCTAAAAAGGCTTTGATATTATTTGCAACAACAGTTGGTTTTTCTTTGTCTGTTTTGGTAAAGACTAAAGAAAAAGGTACTTCCCAAAAGTCCAATTGTCCTATAAATTCTAAATCAATTTTCTGAGGCTTATGTCGGCTATCAATCAATACAAAAACATGGGTTAAGTTAGTACGTTTACGCAAGTAATTTTCGATCATTTGCTCCCATCTTCTTCTACTAGACTGAGCCACTTTTGCAAAACCATATCCTGGCAGATCTACCAAATACCATTTTTTGGCATCGCGGCTGTTTTTAATAGAAGCCTCAATTTCAAAATGATTGATTAATTGGGTTTTTCCGGGCGCCGAAGAAGTTTTGGCCAATTTGCTTTTTAAACAAATCATATTGATTAAAGAAGATTTACCAACATTACTTCTTCCAATAAATGCATACTCAGGTCTATCCCCTTTGGGGCACATTTCGTAATCGGCATTTGAAATCAGGTATTCTGCTTTTTTAATCTCCATCCTGCAATTTAAACAAAAGCTACCACAGGAATGGATTCTGTGGTAGCAAATAAATAAAAAGGCAAAAATGATTAGAATGATGCCCTTAAGGTAATTGATAAATTTCTTCCAGGAGCAGAAATGCCACTTGCAAAATAGCGATAGTTTTTATCGGTGATGTTTTCTAACAATAATTGTGCAGCTAGATGCTTTCCAAAATTAGCGCCAACACGAATATTCAATGTAGTCCAAGCTGGCATTCCATCTGCTGTTGCGTATTGTTGATTGTCTTCTCCATTGGGGTTATAATCGGCAATCCTTTTCCAACCATTAAACAAAGCAAAAATTTCGGCATTCCATTTAGTAGCAAGATGTTTCAATGCAACACGTCCGTAAACTGGTGGAATATGATCCAACGGTACAGTTTTACTATTTTGATCGGTATAGGTTCCTTTTGAATAGGTAACAACCCCGTCGATTGTTGTTCCTTTAATAAGGGTATATGTAGCATTAACACTAAATCCGTAAACGTATGCGCTAGCTTTATTTTGCATTGCAAAAACCCCACTTTTTACACCACCGAATAAAATGCTGTCTTGGCCATTAAATTTAAATTGATCAAGAACTAAAGCGTTATTAAATAAAGTATAGAACAAAGCTGCTCCATAGGAGAACTTTTTACCATACTTATTTAAGTTAATTTCTGCATTATAAGTAAACTCTGGCTTAACATCAATATTGGGAACAACAACAATGCCTGTTCTAGAATCAAAAACCTTAGAGAGATCATCAATATTCGGAGATCTAAATCCGCTACTTAAAAGAAAAGCCATTCTTAAATTTTTTGGACTTGCATAAACCAATCCTAGATTTCCAGTAAATGCCTTATTGTTTTGTGTAGCTCTTGTGAAAGGAAATCTTGTTAATGAAGTGTCTACAAAGCGTGCATCTAATTTTACAAGACTAAATCTAAGTCCATCATTAACAGTCCATTGATCATTTATTTTATAAGTGTGTTGTGCATATAATGCATGTGAAGACATAGTTGTGGGTCCATCAGCATATCTTGTAGTAATTCGGGATTTAGCACCAGATATAATATTGACTCTTTCAGCAGTAGATCGTACAAAATTGGTATAACTCTCTAAACCAATATGTAATTCGTTTTTTCCGCTATAATGTTTTGCATCAAAATTAATTCCAAAAACATTTACCCGCTCCCAGCGAAAATCTTTATTTGCACTTTGAAATCTTCTTTGAATCCGGCTTTCTTCTATATCCTGATAACTTGCAGTTAACTTGATATCCTTAAAAAAACCTATTTGTTCTTTTGCGGTAAAATGATAAGCTGCCATATTTCTAACTTGCGGACCATAATACCATTCTGCAAAAACAGGTACATTGGTTGTAGACTTTTCCGATAATCGATCATATCTTGGAATATCATTCGTGTTTGAAAATTGTAAATTCAACACATGCTGAATTTTGGCAGAAGGGGCAAAAAGGAACTTCTGGGTAACATCAATTTGTTTATACGCAGATGGGGTTTGTTTATTGGGATTAGGATTAACAGTAGCAATATCTGTATTACCAATTCTTTGTACAATAAAATGCTGCTTACCAAAATCGGGATAAGCGTCTCTTCTATTATTTCCTTGAATCATATCACCAAAAGACCCATAAGTTACAGAAGTTAAAGACGCCCATTGTTTACCACCAATATTTAAGCTAAAGTTTCCCCTGTTTTCATCAATAGCACTGGTATACCTCAATGTAGCCGAACCTGTATAACTTGTTTTTCCGGTATTTGACAAAACTGGATTCTTTGTATACATATTCACTACACCACCCAAAGCATCACTTCCATACAAGGTAGAAGATGGCCCATATAAAATTTCTACCCTGTCCAATACCATATTATCAATGGTAATAACATTTTGTAAATGCCCTGCACGATAAATGGCATTATTTAACCTTACCCCGTCTACCATGAGCAAGATTCTACTTGCTTCAAAACCTCTGATAACAGGGCTTCCCCCACCTTGTTGACTTTTTTGTACAAATAATTTTCCAGAATTAATTAATGCATCCGCTGTATTAACTTGAAAATTCAACTGCTCTTTGGTTCTTAAAACTTCAACAGTTTGAGCAATCCTTTTGTATTTCTCAGGAAATTTATTGGCATTCACTATTACTTCATTCAAAGAAGTTGGATTTGATAAAGTATCTGATTGTGTTTGATTTTGAGCAATACTATAGTTAAAACATAGCACGCCAATCAATACAGGTATTAACTGTTTAGTCATATTAGTATGTTTAGTTTTAATGGAATATAAAAACTCCATTGTTAAAGAAAATAACTAAACAAATAATTTTGGAGGAGGAATATTTTTCTCTATCGATCGTGTATTGATGATTTGCTGAAAATCAAAAAAACAAATATCGACATCGCCAATTAACCAACTATCAATCACTTGACAATCTATAATGGTTGGAGACTGCAATGAAATAATTTTTGCCAATAACAGAAGAGTTGAATGCTTGCTATTTAGCATTGCATCAACTTGTTGATTCAGCTCGGTTTCTTTTTCATCAAAAAGTCCTTTAAAACTTACATACCCATTACTTGATGTGAGTTTTAATTTAATATCAAAAAGCTTTCCATTTACCCACAACTCTCTTCCAGGTTCCTCCCAATTCAAATCCGATTCCTTTAGTGTAATCTGCTGAAGTTGAGTTTGTTCTAATAAAGTTGCCGTTTCGTATCGAATGATTGTTCTTTTGACTTGAACAAACATCAATAGAACTGATGGTATCATAAGTATACCAAAAAGAAAAAAAATAGCATATTTATTTTTACGATCCAATATTTACTTTTTTTTCTTTAATACCAAACTATCTGCTGGATACTTTGATTTAATTGAATCTCTTATATCATTTGCCCAGTTTAATACTAGCTCTTTTTCTCTAGAAGATAAAACTGTATTTTTATGAATAATCGTATATGATTCCAAAGGCATTTCACCCTCTTTAACTTCCTCTATGCATTCTTCTAATTTCTTGTACTGTTTTGCAATGCTGTAAGATGCAAATTCGTTTAAATTAAAGTGCTTTTTACCATCTTTTACATGATCATTCAACCACCAAGCTACGGGTTGAATATTGGCATACCATGGATAATTGGTATTGTTAGAATGGCAATCATTACAGGCTTTATTAAAAATCTGTTGCACACTATCTGAAACAGGATAAAGCGTTGCAATGTCGTTTACTTTATTATTTGAATCATTTTTTGTGGGTCTAAAAGCTTGTAAAAGCAGGAAAGCAACAAGCAATACTAGGCCTAGTCTTTTAAGTAAATTCATGTTAGTTAATTAATCAGTGATTAAAATATCCCCTTTCATTTCTGGGGGAATTGGAATATTCATCATGTGTAAAATAGTTGGTGCAATATCTCCTAATTTACCATTTTTTATTTTTCCATTCCATTGATTATCTATAATAAAAAAAGGAACCAAATTCAATGTGTGAGCAGTA
>JBILRH010000099.1:0-6673 GCA_044372715.1 Sediminibacterium sp.
TTGTGAGTTTTAACTCCCTCAACCATCCTACTCGTTGGGACAGGACCTTAAGCAGGTGGGTTATTGATTGAAAAGGTATTTTTTTGTGGATAATTTCTGAATATAGCGCTCCACCCCTATATTTGCACTCCCGAAAGGGAATTTAGTGGGGGCGACCTCGCTAAGTAAGCAGTAAAATCGACTAAGGTGCGGTAGCTCAGTCGGTAGAGCAAAGGACTGAAAATCCTTGTGTCGCCGGTTCGATCCCGGCCCACACCACAAAAACCTCAACAGCAATGTTGGGGTTTTTTGTTGGTATAATATAATAGAAACACAATACCAAGAGCCCTTTTAAATGGGAAGGTTATTAATAATTTTGATGTAGTTAAAAATAATATCTTGTTAATTAATAGCTTACAATCACGATGAGATTTTTCAGCATAATATTCCTCCTATTTCCAGTAATAGTTATCGCTCAAACCAAATTAAAACCAAGCGAAAAAGATTCAATAAATACATTGTCTGAAGTTATAGTAACTGCTACTAAACAAAAAACCACTTTACTAAATATCCCTTATTCGGTAAATGTAGTTACCAATGAATTGTTACAACAATTTCAGTTTCGCACTTCTCCAGAATCGCTCTTTGGCTCCACAGGTATTTTTATACAAAAAACAAATCATGGAGGTGGTTCCCCTTTTATAAGAGGGCTTACCGGAAATCAAAATCTATTATTGATTGATGGTATTCGTTTAAATAATTCAACAACGAGGTTTGGTCCTAATCAATATTTTAATACAATTGATGTATTTAATATTGATAAAATTGAAGCCATACGCGGTTCAGGTTCTGTTCAATACGGTTCAGATGCAATGGGTGGTGTATTACAGGTTTTCACAAAAGAATTGCCGTTTTCAAATAATAAAATACTTAGTGGTAGTATTCAGGCAAGGGCGGTATCACAGGATATGGAGTATTCGGGTAGAGCAGAAATGGCTTATCAAACTGCTAAGTGGGTTATATCTGGAGGACTAACTAAAAGAAAATTTGGCGATTTGGTTGGAGGGGATACAACAGGTAGGCAATCACCAAGTGGATATACAGAACAGGATGTTGATTTAAAAGTAAAATGGAAAATTAATAGCTTATTAGAAGTTACCGCTTTTCATCAGCAAGTGCTTCAAGAAAATGTTCCATTGTATCATCGGGTAAAAATAGAAAAATTTAATTATTATTATTTTTCGCCCCAGCAACGAAAGTTGAGTTATGTAAAATTTGATTTGAATGGCCATTCACCTTTACTCAATAAAATTAGTTTTACAACATCTTTACAAAATAGTTTAGAAGAAAGAACCTATCAGCGAAATTTAACCAGCAATCGTTTTTTTGAAAAAGACAAAGTAACTAATTGGGGATTAACTGTAGATATATCATCTGAGTTTAACACAAACTGGACAGCTAATTCTGGGGTAGAATATTATTTTGATAAAGTAAACAGTGCTAGAACACAAACCACTCCATCCAATACCAATATTTTTCAGCGTGGATTGTATCCGGATAATGCTACAAGTAAAAATTTCTCTTTATATACCTTACATCACCTAAAGTTTAATCAATTTATTATTGAAACCGGATTGCGATATAATGCAATCGCAATGAATATTAAAGATACCGCTGGATCAAGTTTTCAATTAGGAGAAGTAACAATAAAACCATCATCTTTAGTAGGTAATTTTTCTTTGTTGTATAAGTTAACTAAGCAGTATAGTGTTTATGGATCTTTTAGTACTGGTTATCGTGTTCCGAATGTTGATGATATGGGCACATTGGGTTTGGTAGATTTTAGGTATGAAATTCCAGCATATAATTTAAAGCCCGAAAAATCATACAATACCGAAATAGGCATTCGAATACAAACCAAAAAAGTAAAATCTTCAATTGCCTATTTTTATATGCATTTGCAAGACCTAATCAACAGAAAACAATTACCAGGTCAACAAATCAACGGGTTCAATGTATTTATAAAAGAGAACAATCAAGAATCATTTTTACATGGGTTTGAATATGATATCGATTGGCAGATCTCTAAACGATTTAATTTTTTTACTAACCTGGCTTATGCATATGGCCAAAATACAACCATGAACGAGCCCATGCGTAGGATTCCTCCAGTCAATGGTAGAATGCTGCTTACTTATCAAAAAAATGCTTTTCAGTTTAGAATAGAATATTTGTCTGCAGCTTCCCAAACAAGATTGGCACAAGGAGATAAGTCCGACAATCGTATACCTATCGGAGGTACACCTGGTTGGAATATTGTGAATTCGTATGCAGGTTTTTCATTTAAGAAAAATGCTGTTCAATTGGCTTTTTGTAATTTATTTAATACCGATTATAGAACACATGGAAGTGGTATAAATGGCGCAGGTAGAAATTTATCCATCTCTTTTAAAGCAGGGTTTTAGTTTATTGTCAATATTGTATGGTAGCTTAATAAACAAAGCCTCCTAACATCCCCCTAAAGCAAGTAAAAGCAAAATTTAATTCATAAAATAATTTACTGTACAGCCACTTTCTTTAAATAATATCCCATTGGATCTATTGTTGGGGGCAGGCTAGACTTGATTTTAATGCCTTCTTTGCCCAGCATCATTTTTTCAGCTTTTCCATTAACGATTAATTCTACTGGTAAATCCATAAAATAGTTGTTGAGCTTAATTTGGTATTGCTGATAGCCCAACTCTTTAACTGTAAATTCCAACACATTGGTGGTTCTTAAATAAAAATCGAAAAAGGGTTTGAGTGAATAACCCGCTGCATTGCTGAATAATTGTTCTACATCCTTTGTGGTTACAAAATTATCATAGGTGTAAGCAGGGTCGGTGGCTAGTTTTTTTAAGGTTGGGAAAAAGATTTCATCCCCAATTACATATCTTAAACTGTGCATGAAAAAAGAGCCTTTTGCATAAATGTCAGTTCCAGCATAAGTTTCATCCTCCGATAATTCCTCCCCACCCACCATTGGTTTTTTATGCTTGATGCCTCTTTTGTGTTTTGCAATAATTTCGTTGTAGGCTTCTTGCCCACCTAATTCAAAATGTGCCAAAGCTTCTGCATAAGTGCCAATGCCTTCCTGAATCCACATATGCGCCCAATCTTTATTGGTTACTTTATTGGCCCACCATTCATGTGCATATTCATGAAATAAATTATCGGAATAATCTTGCCCACCTATCGTAACATATTTAAATTGATTATTGAATGTGATCATGGTTTGGTGTTCCATTCCCGAATTAGGTACTTCTGCGATGCCAATTTTTTCTTTGTACCAAGGATACTCTCCAAAATATTTTTCTAAAATTTTGGTATCGCGAATTTTAGTAGCGATGAGTTTTTTTGCATGCATGGTGTCTTCCATTAATACATAAAACTCAATCGGTACAACATGATTATTAATAGTTGTATAACTGTCTTTTGCTACATGGTATTTTCCAATATTAAATACAATGCAATAATTGCTAATGGTATAATTGGTTTTCCAGGAGAAAGTTGTTTTGTTGTTTTTAGTAATTGTTTTTTGTAACAAACCGGGTCCTGCAACTGATAAACCTGCTGGAACGCTGATGTTTAAATCTGCTCCCTCATTGGGCTCATCACTTGGATGATCTTTGCAGGGAAAATACAAGCGGCCCCCTTCTTTTTGTACATTGATAGATACCCAATCATTTCCACTTTTGTCTTTAGACCAAGTAAATCCGCCCAACCATGGTGGCCTAACAGCAATGGGAGGATTGCCACCATAAATAATATCTACATCATGCTTACCGGTTTTAAATGAGGTTCCTGTAATATAGATGAGGTCGTTTTTTTGTTCGAAGGATGCGGGTTTTTTATCTACTGTGATTTTTTCTACTTTCAACAAATGCACCAAGTCTAATAAAATAGTATCTGTAGTTTGAGATAGATTTAATGTTACAATGGTATTACCTTGAATCGATTTATTCGCAATATCTACATTGAGGTTAATGGTATAATGCCTGATATCCATGATAGCCTGTAAGGGTTTTAATTTTCCTCCTGATGACATATAACCAATATCTAAACTTTGCGAAAAAATGGATTGTACAAAAAACAAAGCGGTGGTAATCAAGTATAATTTCAGGTAAGCCGGTTGAGGTTTATTAGCTATCATGTTTAAAATTTCTGTATTAAATATAACATGTTTATGCTAATGATTAATCAATTCAACAATACCAATCATTGGGCTTGCGATTACTTAGCAGTAAATAATTCATTGCTTTTTCCCAAACAACAAAAAATGCTGAATGGGTAAAAAATCTCCACGATAACTCAAATCAAACCCATTTGCACCCAATTCTTTTTTCAATTGCTCTACCGTTGTTTTGTGTAATGCTTTGATGGGGATTGTGGGGTCTTCTCCGCGGTATTCAATCAATAAAATTTTACCGTCTTTTTTTAATGCAGTTTTTAGTGATTGCAACATTTCATGTGGAAATTCCAACTCATGGTATACATCTACCATGATAGCCAGATCTATACTATTTGCAGGCAGGTTGGGGCTTTTTTCAGATCCTTTAATTACAGTAATAACCGTATCTCGAAGGGCTGCTTTTTTTTGAGCCAAATAATAGAGCAACTCATCTTGCACGTCTACCGCATAAACTTTTCCTTTTGCAACTTTTTCTGCTATCTTAAAGCTATAATAACCTGTTCCCGCGCCAATATCAGCTACAACTGCGTTTTTAGGCAAGTTCATTTTTTGGATTGCTAGCTTGGTATTCTCTTCTTCTTGTCGGGTATTTCGCTCTAACCAATCACTTCCTGCAGCACCCATTACATAAGAGATTTCTCTCCCAAAATAAAACTTACCAATTCCATCATAGGATTTTTTTTGATATGTATAAATGGTATCGGCTAATGGAAGGTGAAGGGCGGCGCTAGACTCTTGGTATATCAAACTAAAAGAAACAATGAGTATAGATATAACTATTGACATTTTCATTTACTAATATGCATTTAAACACTACAACAACAATTACCCAAAGAAGTTGATTGAATATGACTTAAACTTATTGCTACTCCAATTTTTTCCTTAAATTGTATAACTCATTATTATTAAATTGTTGCAAATATTTTTTGCAAATCAACAATGCAAAATGATATTTATACCTGTAGATACTAAATATGCTTTTATGAAAAAAATACTTTTTGTTGTTTGCTATTACCTATTGTTACAACAGTCCTCTGCTCAAGATACATCGCTTATTTATCGCAGGCTCGATTCTATAGCCATCATCGATCAAAAACTAATGATGCCGATGCGTGATGGAGTACGTTTAGCTACAGATATTTATCGGCCCAAGGGCAATGCAAAAGTGCCCATTGTTTTTTCGAGAACACCGTATAATTTCAACACATGGGTTGATGGTAAAATGGTAACCGGAACCCTACAAGCTGCGTACGAAGCCGTTAGTAGAGGCTATGCCTATGTAGTACAAAACGAAAGAGGCCGCTTTTTTTCGGAAGGAACCTGGGATATTTTAGGTACACCTATTACAGACGGTTATGACGCATTGAGCTGGATGCAAAAACAAACCTGGAGCAATGGTAAAGTGGGATTGATCGGTTGTTCTTCTACTGCAGAATGGCAAATGGCTGTTGCATCTCAAAATCATCCGGCGCTTACTGCAATGGTGGCACAAGCATATGGCGCTGGTGTTGGCCGCATTGGAAAATTCAACGAACAAGGAAATTGGTACAGAGGTGGTGCACAACAAATGTTGTTTACTGCTTGGTTATACGGCACACAAAACGATCAATATAAACCCTCTCTTCCGAAAGATATAAAACAAGCCGACTTACAACGTTTACAACGTTTTTATGATATGGGAACCGAAATGCCTCGTGTTGATTGGTCGGTTGGATTAAAACATCTTCCCGTTAAAGACATCATTAAAAATGTAAATGGACAAATAGGTGTTTACGATAAAATGATTCCGCGCAAACCCAATGACCCAGCATGGTTCAAGGGCGGCCTATATCATGATAATATGCCTTTTGAAGTTCCTTCATATTGGTTTGTTTCTTGGTACGATGTTTCATCTGCGCCCAATATTGCTTTGTTTAATCATGTGCGCAACAATGCAAAAAAGCAAGGAGTGGCAGACAATCAATATTTGGTAATTGCGCCCGTGCTTCATTGTTCTTATAAAAGAGCTACCGAGAATACCATTGTTGGAGAACGCAGTGTGGGAGATGCGCGATTGAATTACGATGAACTTACTTGGGGTTGGTTTGATCTCTTATTGAAAGGAGCAAAAAATGATTTCAAAGAAAAAAATCCGCGTGTTCGATATTATACAATGGGAAGCAATAAATGGCAGGCTGCAGAATCTTTTCCATTGCCCAACACCATTGTAGAAAATTTTTATTTAACCAGTGAGGGTAAAGCCAATACTAGAAATGGCAATGGAAAATTATCGATGAAACCTTCAACTACAGATATGCCCGATGCTTTTAAATACGATCCAATGAATCCGGTACCTTCTTATGGAGGCAATGTTTGTTGCACGGGAAATGCCGTGCAGGGCGGATCTTATGATCAGTCTACTATGGAACTGCGCGATGATATCTTAGTATACACTTCTGATGAATTAAAAGAAGGAATAGAGGT
>JBILRH010000182.1:0-2835 GCA_044372715.1 Sediminibacterium sp.
TTTGTCTGGAGCGATTTTTATTTTATTAATGGCAATGCCTCCGGCTTGTAGCATTTTTTTTGCTTCGCCTTTACTCGGAAAAATAGCTGTATCAGTTAAAAAACCAATTAAATCATAACCTGCTGTAATATTTGTGCGATTAATTTCAGCGGTTGGAACTCCATCCATTACCTGTAATAATTGTTTTTCATTTAAACTGGCTAATACTTCAGTTGCAGCATTGCCAAATAAAATTTCAGCTGCTTTTACTGCAAATTCATAGTCTTCTCTGCTATGAACAAAGCAAGTTATTTCTTCTGCCAATTTTTTCTGTAATGAGCGCAAGTGTGGAGCAGCTTGATGCTCAGTGATTAATAATTCTATTTCGGATTTAGGTAAGAGCGTAAAAATTTTTATCCATTTAGTGGCATCTTCATCACTTGCATTCAACCAAAATTGATAGAACTGATAAGGAGATGTTTTTTCTGGGTCTAGCCAAACATTTCCTTTTTCTGTTTTGCCAAATTTTCCGCCATCTGCTTTGGTAATTAATGGGCATGTAAATGCAAATGCTTCTCCACCTGTTTTTCTGCGAATCAATTCTGTGCCAGTTACAATATTACCCCATTGGTCACTTCCTCCCATTTGCAGTTTGCAATTTTTATTTTTGTAAAGCCAGTAAAAATCATAACCTTGAACTAGCTGATAAGTAAACTCCGTAAAGCTCATGCCGGTTTCTCCTTCCAATCTTTTTTTCACGCTGTCTTTACTCATCATATAATTCACCGTAATGTGTTTGCCCACATCGCGAATGAAATTCAGAAAACTAAAATCTTTAAACCAGTCGTAGTTATTCACCATCTCTGCTTTATTGATTTTTTCAGATTGAAAATCTAAAAACTTACTCAATTGTTTGCGAACACCTTCCTGATTAAACTGCAATACTTCTTCACTTAACAAATTTCTTTCTTCGCTTTTGCCGCTAGGGTCTCCCACCATACCAGTAGCTCCTCCAACCAATGCATAGGGTTTATGTCCTGCATTTTGTAAATGCACCAACAATAAAATGGGCACTAAGCTTCCTATATGCAAACTATCCGATGTTGGATCAAACCCTATATAACCTGATACCATTTCTTTCTCCAATAATGCTTCTGTTCCGGGCATTATATCTTGAATCATTCCCCTCCATGTTAATTCTGCAACTAAACTCATGTGCAATTTGTTTATGCAAATGTACAAAAGATGATGGCAGCGAGCAATGTATTAGTTTTGCATAAAAGAGATAAACATATGCGCAAAGTAGGAGATGGCACCAGGGCATTGAATTTTTTCATTGATACCATATTAATTGCCATATTGGCTGTGCTTTTGCGAAGATGGTGGAGTTTTTATGTAATTTATTGGGGCTACCCACCTCTTAATTTTGGCTGGTTTTTCTTTGGAACCACATGGTTTTACTATTTTTTGTTTGAATCTATTTTTGCAAAATCTCCTGCAAAGTGGCTTACTCAAACCAAAGTGGTTACTCTTGTAGATGCTAAACCCTCTTTCCTGATCATTTTTTGGCGTTCACTCCTGCGTTTAACAGTGATAGATTTATTTTTTGGTCCTTTTTTAGACGGTCCTTTGCACGATTATGCCAGTAAAACCAAAGTAGTAGAAGGGTAAAGCGATTCATTTCTTAAATCGAAACCTCTCGGGTTATTGATTGTTATACATTTGCGTTTTACCTAGCAGCAAGTAAATTTTATGGCAAAGATCAGCATTAATATAGCAACTGGTAGTCTTCAACAGGCTGAAATGATTGTTGGGATAGACTTGGGTACCACCAATAGTTTGGTAGCCATCATTCATCCTGAGAGCAAGCAACCAACGGCCCTTAAAGAATTTAATAGCAGTAGCTTAGTGCCTAGTGTAGTTCATTTTGATACTTTAGGCAATGCCGAAGTTGGCGAGTTGGCAAAAAATTATTTAGAATCCGATCCTGCCAATACTATTTTCTCTGCCAAAAGATTGATGGGAAAAAGTTTCAACGATTTAAAAGCAAATGCCGATTTCTTCACTTATAAAGTAATAGATGATGATGCAGATCGGTTGGTTAAAGTGCAGATTGGCAATCAATTTTATTCTCCTATAGAATTGTCTTCATTTATTTTAAAAGAATTAAAAAATAGGGCCGAACATATTTTAAAAACCCCAGTTTCAAAAGCAGTGATTACTGTTCCAGCTTATTTTAATGATGCTCAAAGGCAAGCTACTAGAGATGCTGGTAAGTTAGCAGGCTTGGATGTATTAAGAATTGTAAACGAACCAACAGCAGCTAGTTTGGCTTATGGAATTGGTTTGAATAAAGACGAAGAAAAAACAATTGCCGTTTACGATTTGGGTGGGGGAACTTTTGATATTTCTATCTTAAGAATTGCAGGTGGTATTTTTGAAGTGTTGAGTACCAATGGTGATACCTATTTAGGTGGAGATGATTTAGACAGAACCATCATGGAATTTTGGTTGAATCAAATCGGTATTCCTTTTCATGCAATTAATGCCGATAAATCTGCTTTGCAATCATTGCGTTTATTGGCAGAAGAGGCTAAAAAAACATTGAGTTCAAGTAATTTATTTGAAGGAATTTGGAATGATAAAAAGCTAACAATTACTGTTGATGAATTTAATTCAATCATTAGTCCGTTAATCAATAGAACCATTGATTCTTGCTCCAAAGCCTTAGCAGACGCGGGTTTGAGCGTTGATCAAATTGATGCTGTTATTATGGTTGGAGGAAGTACAAGAGTGCCTTTAGTGAAATCCTCCATTGGTGCATTTTTTAAACAAACGGTTAATGATTCTGTAAAC
>JBILRH010000158.1:0-3798 GCA_044372715.1 Sediminibacterium sp.
CATTCAAGCTGATATTTTAGCTGGCAATAACAAAGATTTTTTATTGCTGGATATCACTCCTTTGAGTTTAGGAATTGAAACAATGGGTGGATTGATGGATGTGTTGATACCAAGGAATGCAAAAATCCCCAATAAGGCCGCAAGACAGTATACAACCCAAAAAGATGGGCAAGGGTCTATGCGTATTTCAGTGTTTCAAGGTGAAAGAGATTTGGTGCAACACAACCGTAAACTGGCGGAATTTAATTTTACAGGAATACCTGGAATGCCAGCGGGAATGCCTAAAGTAGAAGTAAGCTTTTTGATTAATGCGGATGGAATTTTATCGGTAACTGCAAAGGAATTACGCAGTGGGGTAGAACAAAGCATTGAAGTAAAACCACAATATGGGTTAACCGATGAAGAGGTTGAAGCCATGTTAATGGATAGTATTACGCATGCTAAGGAAGATATGGTAACACGTGCTTTGGTAGAAGCAAGAACTGAGGGAGAACAGATTTTATCTGTAACAGAAAAATTCATTGCAAAAAATACATCTTTACTTACTAAAGAAGAATTAATTGCCACTGCATCTGCCATGCAAAATTTGCAAATGGCACTTACCATGGATGATAAAAATTTGATTCAAACAAAAATTGAAGCGCTCAACGAAATTAGCAGACCATTTGCCGAAAGAGCCATGGATGCCGCTGTGGGCGGAGCATTGAAGGGTAAGCAGGTTTAAATATTTAAGCTGAAATTTTCTTATAGCTTTTCTGTATTGATTGATTATTTCAAAAATATTTTGAAATAAAATATTCATTTGCTCCTTGGGAAGTATTTCAAATCAAGCCTCTGCTAATTGCCGTTAAGCAATTTTTGAATGAGGCGTAAGCAAATAAAAATAGGGGCGAGTTATTTCATTGTAGCCGAATGAAAAAAATTGTAGGCAAGAAGCAGTAGCGAAGATTTGGAAACTTCACGAGGAGTTGAATGAATCCAATGAGTTTGACATGCTCAAATAACTTCAATTATTGCTGAGCTAAAGAAAGATTCCGCTGAACATATTTACCGAGAATATCAAATTCAATATTCACAACAGACCCTTCATTAACAAATTGAATGCTTGTATGCTCAAATGTGTAAGGAATGATGGCAACTTTAAAGCTTGAATTGGTTATGTCAAAACAAGTTAAGCTGGTTCCATTTACCGCAATAGAGCCTTTCTCAATTACTAAATGGGCAAATACCTTGGGGAAATTAAATTGAAACTCCCAACTGCCATTTTTATCCATCCTCTCAATACAAATTGCAGTACAATCTACATGCCCTTGTACAATATGACCATCTAGTCGGCCATTCATTTGCATGCAGCGTTCTAAATTAATGGTCGACCCAATTTTCCATCCGGTTAAATTGGTTTTGCTAATCGTTTCTGCAATAGCAGTTACTTGGTGTATGTTATTGTTAATCGATTCAACCGTTAAACATACCCCATCATGGGCCAAACTTTGGTCTATTTTTAGTTCCTGTCCAATGGAGGAGCTAATTAAATAAGTGATATTGCTTCCTGTATGAACAATATCCTTCACAAAACCCAATGATTCGATAATTCCTGTAAACATTGGGCAAAAATAAGCCTTAACTCAATTAGTCTGGTTTTGGGTATTTATTGAGGAATCTGGTTTTTCTTAAAATATTTTGTCAATTAATTAAGCCTTCCTATCTTCGCGTTCCTAAAAAACGCCTGAGGAGGTATATCAATTATGTTAGTTATCGATTCAAAAGACTGCGAAAACATCGACAAAGCGCTTAAAAAGTACAAGAAGAAATTCGAAAAAAGCAAAACTTTGTTGCAATTAAGAGATCGTCAAGCATTTACCAAGCCGTCTGTAGTACGTCGTGGTCAAGTGTTAAAAGCTATCTATAAGCAGCAATTAGCCAGCGGAAAGTTAGAAGGATAAACAATCGGGAAATTACTCCTTGGAGATAATAAATTTCCCGTCTTCATACGATTGAGTAGTCTTGGTACGTTTTACTAAAGACTACTTTTTTTATGCGCCTACTTCAATATCCTCAAATCAATCAATTTCTCGATTATCTCAAATTTGAGAAACGGTATTCTAGGCATACCATCATTTCTTATCAAAACGATTTAGAACAGTTTTTTCAATATTTGATAAGCCAATTTGAGGCTCCTGAATTAGCTGCTATTTCCTCTTCTATGGTAAGGAGCTGGCTGGCAGAATTAAAGGAAGATGAAATCAGTTCTAAATCAATCAATCGAAAGATTTCTTCACTAAAATCTTTTTATAAATACCAATTAAAAACTGGGGCATTAATAAAAAGCCCAATGGGAATTATCATAGCACCAAAGATTAGTAAAAGGTTGCCTCAATTTGTAGAACAAATTGACATGGATCATTTATTTCAGCATATGCCTTTTTCTGATGATTGGAAAGGTAGAACTGAGCGATTGGTGATTTTGTTATTTTATAGTACTGGTATGCGTTTGAGCGAATTAATTCAGCTGAAAGAATCGCAATTAGATGCTTCGCATAAACAAATAAAAGTATTGGGAAAAGGAAATAAAGAACGCATCATACCAATAAGCCAAGACCTATTAGAGCAATTGCAAAACTATGTTTCGGATAAACCAACAAATGCCAAAGTCTCAGATTTTTTATTTGTTACTGAATTAGGCAAATCTTTACAGTCAAGATCGGTCTACGGTTTTATTAAGTCTAAGCTGTCGGAAGTTACTACTATCAAGAAGAAAAGTCCTCATATTCTAAGGCATAGCTTTGCCACCCATTTGATGAATAATGGGGCCGATTTAAATGCAGTAAAAGAGCTTTTAGGACATAGTAGTTTAGCCGCTACCCAAGTGTATACCCATAACACTATAGAGAAATTGAAAGATGTATTTAAGAAAGCACACCCAAAAGCATAATATTTTCAAAAAATTAAGCCGATTATTTTTTGAATGCCCAAAAATGGTATAACTTAACCATTCAGCAAAAGCAAGCAGTTTAGCACTTGATTGCTGTTGTAAAGGTCTTTAAAATTTATTGTTTAACAGATTAAAGCAACCATTTATGAACGTTAACATTCAAACAGTTCACTTTGATGCAGATGAAAAATTAGTTGAGTATGTAACAAGGAAAATACAGAAGCTCTCTACATTCCATGATTCAATTCTTAAAGTAGATGTATTTTTGAAGCTAGACAATGTTGTTCACAACATCAAAGACAAAATTGCAGAAATTCGGATTCATGTTCCTAGACATGAATTTTTCGTTAAAGCATCTTCAAAATCATTTGAAGAGTCGTTTGATCACGCATTAGAATCAATCATTAATCAAGTAAAAAAACGAAAAGAAAAATTAGCAGTATAAAATTTAGCCCCGACTTGTCGGGGCTTTTTGGTTTTTTAACCCTGTCAAAACCCAATATTGTCAATATTTTGGCCAGATATTACCATTTGTTTGCTAAACGGTGGAAAAAAATCATTTCAAAATTTTGCCAAATAAAGTTTTCCATTACCTTTGCCATCCCAAAAAAAGGGGAAGGTCTTTTTTTGCCGAAGTAGCTCAGTTGGTAGAGCAGCTGATTTGTAATCAGCAGGTCGCGGGTTCGAGTCCCATCTTCGGCTCTGGAATTAAGGAAGTTAAATTTTAGAAACCTAATCACTTAGAAACCTAATAACTTAATAACCTATTAACTCTATAACTGTAAAAGTTATGGGCAGATGGCCGAGTGGTTAAAGGCGACAGACTGTAAATCTGTTCACTCACGTGTACGTAGGTTCGAACCCTA
>JBILRH010000113.1:0-5768 GCA_044372715.1 Sediminibacterium sp.
TCCCATATTGAGGATGATCATATTCTTTCCAAGGAACAAATGCATCTTGAAACAATAAATACCGATCAAAACTATAAGAGGTATTATCAAAAGGATCGCGGGTAGATTCTTTCATGAACATTAAATAAGGTGTCCACAATTCGTTAGAATATGTATAGATTCCCCTTCCTGCATAAAACCAATCCAATTCGCCTCCATAGGCAGAATATAAATCTTTATAAACCACTAAGTACTTATATCCAGGCATTAATTCTTCTCCTTTTTTTGCAATGGCATCATATACTGCAACATCTTGAGCATTATAAGTTCCAACGTCTTCGGCACCTCCTGGGCCTCTTAAGATCATTCCCCCAGCATTGTGAAAGGATTGTGCAGCTGCTATATTGGGATGCTTCATTACAAATTCCATTACAGCTCTATTCTCTGGAATAGAGAATGGATATTTATAAGCACCATTCTGAATATAATTCGGTTGCCATCCCCAACCCCAATCACGATTGGGATCGTATTCAAATGCATAACCATCTTCATTTACCTTGCCATCTCCATCATTGTCAATTCCTTCAATTCCTAATAATTCATAATCACCTTTTTCATCAGGCCCTACTTGAATCATATTTCGAGAATCCCTTGGGTCTATCTTGTATCTTCCATTCGGATTTTTTCTGCGCATCAAGGTAATATTGTTATCACCATCTAAATCATCATAATTGTCTTCATTTACCAAGCCATCACCATCGTTATCAATGGGCTTTACGCCAGAACGTGGAGAAGATGAATTATTTGGTTTATGCATATAGCTATCTCGTGCATCCGGATTAATACTTGGAATAATATAAAACACTTTATCAGCTAAAAGTTCTTGTATGAATTTTGTATCTCCAAAAGCTTCTGTTAAATACC
Source organism: Sediminibacterium sp. (assembly GCA_044372715.1). Classification (GTDB taxonomy): domain Bacteria; phylum Bacteroidota; class Bacteroidia; order Chitinophagales; family Chitinophagaceae; genus Sediminibacterium. The sequence continues at coordinate 904 of JBILRH010000113.1, forward strand.
AAGCTGTGTACATAGCAAATTCAGCTCCCTGAATTTCATTGGAATGAATATTTCCATCAATATACATTCCTGGTTTATTTGCCTCTACTCCTTTTTTGAAATCGGTAATAGTGAGGCACCACAAATCTCTTCCATCATAAGATTTACCAATCGATTGTAATTTGGCTAAATCAGGATAAGCAGCAGCAATTTTTTTACAGATTTCTGTTATGCCACCATGATCGTAATACCTGTTCCAGGTAACAATTACTTTTGGATTAGCTGGAGTGCCTGATGCTTTAAAAATTTGCTCGGGGCTTTGTGCAATTACATCAATAGATGATGTGATTGTAAAAAATGCGATGGTATAAATCAATAATTTTTTCATGTTCATTCAATTAATCGTTAAAGTGAAATGTCAATATTTTTAGTTCCAGCTGTAGGGCATCCTGCATCAATAGTTATCTTTCCTTTCCCTTTAATCAGCCAACTAAAACTTTGCTTACTAGAAGGCTCCATATTATTGAGCAGTACTATTTTTTTACCTCCAACCAAACTTTGTTTATCGGAAAGATTAATAGCAACTTTAATTTTTTTAACGAAATAATTTCTGTCAGCAAATCTGCTATGGGTTGCTAAAGATCCTTTGTTTACTACATCTACACTTACCCTTGTTAAACCATTGGCCAATGATTCTGTCTTCATATTCATTACATCAATTTCAGGTTGATATGTAGCCACTTTAATTAAAAATTCAGTATGCTTTTTTGCTAAATCGGCCACTAGTTTATATGGTGGGTTGATTAATACAAATGGATCTATTCCTCCTACTTCCACTTTTTGATTGGGAAAATCTGGATGTACAATCGCTTTCCATTCTGTGAATACATCGTTGATTCCTTGTTGAGCACTCCATCTTAAATAATTGGCAATTGGGTCTTCAACTGTAAATGCTTTTTCTTTTTTAGCGGTATCAGGTTTAGATTTTGGCACCCACCAGCCTGGTGTGCTAAAACTGTATCTTCCATAATGTTGATAAGCCCATGATAAAAAATCACCTCCAGCAACACTTGTTCTTGGAGCATCTTTTAATCCTGATACTTTATTGTATAAATCACTAACAATGGTTGTTGCTTTATCTTCGTTGGAACTTAAATTGTTGTTAGATCCAAAACTAATTACAGCATACACATTAAAAGCATCGTATAAAAAATCGTACAATGCCCTGGTTTCTTTTTCACTAGCAGGATAATCTCCAGCACCCGGGCTAAATGTTTTGTGTTTATAAGTGCCATTTTTATTAAATGCTATTCCACCATCTCCATCTTCGTTGTATAAACCATCTTTATCGTTGTCAACTCCTTCAGATAGTATTAGATATTTTCCTTTATCTCCTTTTGTAGGATCTGCTTTAATCAATACTCTTGCATCATCGGGATGTAATTTGTATTCTCCAAGCATAGATTCTATGCGCACTAGTGTTATTTTTCCATTTCCATCTAAATCGTCAAATGGGTCTTCGTTTAAACGACCATCTCTATCATCGTCTGTAGCTGTTGCATTGCCCGTTCTTTCATATTTTAATTTGGCAAAATATTGCTCTGAGGCGTCTGGACTCATGTTCGGAAATAAATAGTAAGTAGTTTTTTGCAGTAAATTTTTGATGGAATCTGATCCACTTGCTTTTAATAAATTTTCTGCGAAACCAATTACTAATTCGGCGCCTAATAAATGATTACCTTCTACTCCACCTACCACAGCAATAGCTGGTTTAGTTTCTGTTTTACCTGTTCCAATGGTGATCATCCAAATGTCTTTTCCACCATTTGTTTTAACCATTGAAGAAACAGTAGCCAATTGTGGATAGGCTTTAACAATGTTTTGAATTCTTGCCTGTTGCTCAGCAAGGGTAGAATAATTCTGTGCAAAGGAGCTTAAAAAACAAAGCAATCCAATGGCAAAAAAAATTTGTTTTCTCATGAAGCATATTTAGAAAATAAATATAATTGAAATGTTGCTTGAAAAACTAAAAAAAGTATAAATGGAGCACGTTTTATGCTTAATTTTCAGCCATGATAGACCCGGTTAAGGCAGAAATGTTCAAAAATAGACTGACCAAAGTTTTTAAACATAAAAGCAAGTTGGCCAAACGGCAAAATATTACCTGTTATCGTATCTACGACCACGATCTGCCTGAATTTCCCTTTAGTATTGAATTGTATGAGAACAATATTTATATAGCGGAATACCTCAGAAGACATGGTATGGAAGATGAAGCCCATGAATTATGGTTGATGGCTTGTCTTGAAATTATTCAAGAAATTACCGGAGTTCCTACCGATTACATGTATTGTAAACAAAGAAAAAGACAATCACATAGAGAAGGGCAATATGAGAAATTAGCAACAGAACAGGAATTTTATACAGTCAATGAAAATGGCCAACATTTTTTAGTGAACCTCACTGATTATTTAGATACTGGTTTGTTTCTCGATCATCGAATCACTAGAGAAAAAGTAAAACAATTAAGTAATGGAAAGCGAGTGTTGAATTTATTCTGTTACACTGGTTCTTTTTCGGTCTATGCAGCAGATGGAGGAGCAGCTTCCGTTAGTTCTGTAGATTTATCTAAAACCTATCTAGCATGGGCAGAAAAAAATATGGCACTTAATCAATATACCGATCCTAAAAGATTCCATTTCATTCATGCAGATGTAAAACAATATTTAAAAACATTAGCGCCCAATAGTTTTGATATTGTTATCATGGATCCACCCACATTCAGCAATAGCAAACGCATGAAAGACATCTTGGATATTCAAAGAGACCATGCCGAATTAATCAATGATGTATTGAATGCAATATCCGACAATGGGATTCTTTTTTTTAGCACTAATTTTTCTAGATTCGAAATAGATAAAGCATCCATTCATGCAACACAAATAAAAGACATTACCAGAGCTACTACCCCATTTGATTTTGAAGGAAAATTAAAACGTTGGTGTTTCGAAATTGTAAAATCTTAATGATGTTTTTTTGCTTGCGCTAAACTTAGTAATTTCTGGTGTAATTGAATTACTTGAGGAATCAATAATTCCTGTTCATCATTTTTAATTACCCAATCACATAATTTCATTTTTAATGATTCATCAATTTGATGGTTCATTCTTGCTATTACTTGTTCTCTGCTTACTCCGTCACGGTTCATCACTCTTTGAATTCTTAATGCATTTGGAGCATTTACGCCAATAATTCCATGAAGCCCCTCTGCAGACCCAGACTCAAAAAACAAAGCAGCTTCTTTAATTACATAAGGTGCATTTTGTGTTGAAGCCCATTCTATACTTGCTGCAATGGTTGCAGGATGAACAATGGAATTAAGTACCGATAATTGAAAAGGATCTTTGAAAACAATCCCTGCAATAAAATCTTTATTGGGTAAATTGTTTAAGTAAGCATCAGCGCCAAATGAAGCAATTATTTTTTGCTTTACAGATTCATCCTTTTGCATGATTTCTCTTGCCAATTGGTCGGCATTCAAAATTGGAACACCCAATTGCTTAAATATTTCAGCAACAATTGATTTGCCGCTTCCTATACCTCCTGTTAAACCAATTTTAAGTATCAACATAAAAAAGCCGGCAACATAGTTACCGGCAATAAATTTACTGCTAAATCAAATACAGTTAGCTTTTCTCTGCTACTGGTTTGTTGATAGCCATTGTCCACTCCATACTAATAGAAGATTTTTCAATTTTTAAATAACTTCCAGGATTAACTTCCATTTGAATGGTTGCATCCTCATTGATTTTGTTGATGATACCATGGATACCTGCAATGGTTACAATTTTATCGCCTTTCTGCATATTGTCGATGAACTTTTTTTGTTCTTTTGCTTTTTTTGCTTGAGGACGAATCATGAATAACCAGAATACCAAAATAATGGCACCCATCATAATCAATTGAACTGTGCCACCCGATTTAGGGTCGGCAGATAAAATAATTGTTGCTAAAGAAAACATGTTATGGTGTTTTTAATTGTTGAATTTCTCCATTAAAGGTAAGGGTATGTGTGATACCATTACTGGTATTTGATGTTACAAAAATATTTTTGGCTACTGTTCCTGGGTGAGATTTGTTGCTATCAAATAATGCAGTGATATTTCCTTTTCCCCCAGCTGGGATAGCTTCTTTGGTATAATTGGCTACTGTACAACCACAACCTGGTTTTACTTCTGTGAGGTATAATGGGTTCTTGCCTGTATTGGTAAATTCAAAAAGAATATTGGTTTTTTCTCCCATATTGATTGTTCCGAAATCAATGATCGTATCATTAAAACCAATAGTGGTATACTTAGCAGTATCCATTATGTGTTTTGCAGCTTCTACATTTTCTGTATTGCTGTTTTTGCAAGAATTGAATGCAATTATTAAAAAACCACTAAATAATAATAGTTTCATCTTAAAGCTCATTATTCTTAAAACTGATTTTATTAATTTTTCCTTCTGTGGTAAGCTCCTTGTGAATATTATCTAGAATTCCATTTACAAATTGACCACTTTGGGCTGTACTATAGTCTTTGGCTAAATCAATGTATTCGTTAATGGTTACCTTAGTTGGAATGGTTTCGAAGTAGAGTAATTCACAAATTCCCATCCGCATCAAGATCATATCTAATTGTGCAATTCTTTCTGCATCCCAGTTTTTTAGTTTGGGTTTAATCAGTTCTGCACAATGCTCTTTTTTATCGATGGCTGTTCTTAATAAATTTCTTGCAAAATCCCATTTGTCCTGATTCATCAATTGATCTAATTGAGTTGTGGCAGGCTTTTGTATGAATGTGATCATCATCTGATCCATCATTTCTCCATCGTCATCCCAATTA
>JBILRH010000100.1:0-6485 GCA_044372715.1 Sediminibacterium sp.
TGGATGACACATCCTGCATGGCCCAGCATGATCTGGCAAACGTACTCATGGGATTTTGAAACGCATGGTTCCTATTTTGGTGCCATGAAGGCCTGCGAGCCGGTGCATGTACAAATGAATTTGCATAATAATAAAGTGATTGCAGTAAATACAACCCTACAAAATTATAAATCAGCTAATCTTATTTTTTCAACTATTGATATTAATGGAAAAATACTTTTCACAACTTCTAAAAAAACAGACTTGCTTCAAAATAGTAAGTCTGAAATATTCACACCGGATTTGGTTGGTATTAATTTGCCTGAAGTGTATATGGTAAGATTGCAATTAAACGCTTTAGATGGTAAAGTATTGTCGACGAATGAATATTGGAAATCAAATAAGGAAACCGGTAATTTTCTGGCCTTCAATAAGCTGCAAGATGTTACATTAAATATTAACAAAAGCAAATCAATGAATAGCAAGTGGTTGATAGAGGTAGAAAACAAGTCAACTTCACCTGTAGTAGGCATAAAATTAAACCTCTCAGATGTAAATAATAATATTCTGCTACCAGCTTATTTCAGTGATGGGTATTTCACGCTAATGCCGATGGAGAAAAGGGAAATTGAGTTTAATTATACTGGAAATGAAAAGGCTGTTAAGATTAGAACGGAAGGATATAACAGCACTCCCAAATTTCACTTATTAAATTGAAAAAATGAAGAAGATTAATTGTCTGCTGATACTATTTATTTCGTTAGTTGCTATTGGATGGGCACAACCAACTGAGCAACTTATTAAAGTAGTGATTACTCCCAATCATGAAAAATGGGAATGTAATGTTGGCGATGCTTCAAATTTTAAAATTTCAGTATTAAGAAATGGTGTAGCTGTTAAAAACATAAAGGTTGTTTACCAGATTGGACCTGAAAGAATGAAACCTTTTGTTATTGACTCATTACAAATGTCTGAAGGAAGTTTTACCACTGCTAACTATTCGATGAAAGAACCCGGTTTTCTTCGCTGTTTAGTAACCACCACTTGGCAAAATAAGCAGTACAAAAACCTGGTGACCATAGGATATGATATGGAGAAGATACAACCTACGGTTACAAAGCCTGCAGACTTTGACGCTTTCTGGCAAAAGGCAAAAGAAGAGCTTTCGAATATTCCTTTAGATACCAAATTGACTTTATTACAAGATAAAAGCTCTTCGCTAACCAATGTTTATCAGGTAAACTTGCAAAGCTATGGTGCTTCAAGATTGTATGGCATTTTGTGTGTGCCTAAAAAGCCAGGTAAGTATCCGGCCATATTGCAGGTTCCGGGTGCAGGCATTCGACCCTATAACCCTGATTTAGAAATTGCTGACAAAGGAATCATTGTTTTCACTATTGGTATTCATGGAATTCCGGTGAATCTAGAGCCATCAGTATATAATGATTTAAATGCAGGGGCTTTGAAAGGATATTTTTTCTTTAATGCAAATAATAAAGATAAGTTTTATTACAAGCGTGTTTATATGGGCTGTATAAGAGCCAATGATTTTATTATGAGCCTTCCAGAATTTGATGGTGAGCGTCTTGCTGTCAGTGGGAATAGTCAGGGAGGAGCATTAAGTATTGTGACAGCCTCGTTAGACAAGCGAGTTAAATATTTAGCAGCTATTCATCCTGCTCTCTGTGACTTGACAGGTTATTTTAATAATCGTGCAGGCGGGTGGCCGCATTTTTTCGACAACAATAACTTGCCCCTTTATAACAATAAGGATGTGATCAATACTTTGTCCTATTTCGATGTTGTGAACTTTGCCAAAACACTAAAAACAGAAGGTTATTATACCTGGGGTTTTAATGATGAAACCTGTCCGCCCACATCTATGTATGCAGCATATAATAGTATTAATGCTCAAAAATCAACCGCGGTTTATTTGGAAACTGGTCATTGGTTTTATCCTGAACAAAAAATGCAGTTCAATAATTGGCTGATAAAAAAGTTGAAAGAGTAATTGAAAAAATCGATTTTAAACAACGCTGAAATGAGAATAGTTTTTGGCTTGCAGGTATTTATATTGATTCTTTTTGTGTATCCTGCTAATGCTCAAAAAGGATATATTAGAAATAATATATCCTACCCGCTTGGAGCTTCAGTAGATGGTAAATTATTATTAAACAATGCTGTTTATCGCAACCTTGTGGCAGCCGAGTTTAACAGTATTACTGCTGAAAATGATATGAAAATGTATCGGATTCATCCAGAAGAAAACCGATATGATTTTACTATGGGCGATTCTATCGTGGCTTTTGCAAAACGAAATAATATGCGGGTACATGGTCATACATTGGTATGGTTTTCAGGTATGCCGGATTGGTTAAAGCAATTTAAGGGATCTAACTTGAAATTTGAAGAGCAGGTGAAGCACCATATTCAAACAGTCGTATCTCACTATAAAGGGAAAATTGCTTCCTGGGATGTGGTGAATGAATATTTAGCGCATGAAAGCGATTCGGTGCGTACCTGTATTTTACAAGAGAAGATGGGTGATGATTATTTGGCCAAGTGTTTCCAGTGGGCACATGAGGCCGATCCGGATGCGTTGCTTATTTATAATGAATATGGTATGGAATGGTCAGAAAAAAAATTACAGGGTATCATCCGGATTGCCATGGATTTCAAAAAACGTAAAATTCCTATTGATGGGTTAGGGGTTCAGTTTCATTTGAAAATATTTAATTCAAATGATACGATCGTAAGAGTATTGAGGGAGTTAAGTAAAACAGGTTTAAAGATTCATATTTCTGAATTTGATATGATGGTGAATGTAGGGGAAAACAGGAAAAATGTTTATACTGATTCACTCAAGAAAGTACAACAGGAAAAATTCGTTTTTGTGTTTAATGCCTACCAAAAGGAAGTGCCTGATGCTCAAAAATATGGTATTACTTTTTGGAATGTTGGTGATAAGGATACCTGGTTAAGGCCTACCTATAAAATGATAGAATGGCCTTTACTTTTTGATGATGACTATCAGCGTAAAGCAGCTTATTACGCAGTGTTGGAGAGTTTGAGAAGCAAAAAATAGAATTATTGAATGTATGCGTTTAATGACTGGATGATAAAAACAATTGAGTAAATGAATTTTTTATAGAAAGATTAAAGAAAAAAATCGCAACTATTAAATGGTATTTTTTTATTTTCTAATAAATATTTAAATGAAAATTAAATTAGTTTATCCTATTTATTGGCAGAAGTACATTATCATATCAACTTTAATGCTTCTAATTACTTCATTTAAAAATATCGCCATAGGCAATGAAATACCCAAGCCTGATATACTCTATAATTTTAATTCGCTTGCATCGAAGGATAATTTTATCATTCAAGGCGATGCAAGAATTTTGGAGAGAAATGGACGTACTGGCTTGAACGCCACCAGTTCAAACACTAAATTAAAAATACTTAAACATAATATTAATAATAAGAAGGGGTCATTGTCAATATGGGTAATGTCTTTGGAAGATATTTCACCCGCATGGAGTGCAGGATACTTTGGAACCGATAATAAATATTTTAATAATTTCCCTTTACTTGTTGATAGAGATGAAATGGGTAATTTTTCTGCTGCGAATTTTTCATTTCATATAAATAAAATCTGGCATCCGGGATTGACCATTAAGTTTAAGCAGGGAACAGGGCATGATATGTACAACCATGCTGCAGCCGCAGCAAATCATTCTGATTTTGAAAAATTAAGATGGTATCAACTTACTGCGACCTGGGATTTGGAACAAAAAAAAATAATGCTCTATATAAATGGAATAAAAGTAGGCAGTCATGATGTTACGGCAGAAAAATTGGAAAGGGATATCTGCAGTGATACCTTATTCTTAGGCAATCCAACCTTATGCATTTCAAGTATTCAATTTTATAATAATCCTTTAAGTACTGAAGATATTTACAATTTATTTCGAAAGGAAGTAACTGATTATGATATAGCCTATGAGAATAGACTAAAACATATATACGCCGGGGAAGCCATGAAAAAATTCGACTTTTCCCCCGATCAAAAATGGGAAAATAAATTTATGCTTTCACTGACGAAACCTGAAGATATCGATTCATTTTACGTTCAGGGCTATACACCAGCAGTGAAAATTACAAACGAGGGATTAATGATAGAAACACCAAATATTCCTATTGGAGCTGGTCAATATGAAAAACAAGTTTATCTATGGTCAAAAAAACCTTTTGAAGGTGATTTATATATCGAATATGAATTTAAAACACTTCGTAAAGGGGGTCTAAGCTTGTTAATGATTCAAGCTTCTGGCATGCAACGGGAAGATTTTATGGCAGATTATCCACTGAGAACAGCAGGAAATATGAACATGGTTGCATGGTCCAGTGTAAGAAATTACCACTGGGAATATTACAGGGAAATGAATGATGTGAGAAATGATATTGCTACGGGGGCAATGCTTAAAAATCCTTATCAATACCCTATTGGATTTGGAACCCTTAATCATTCTTTATCGCATAATGAATGGCATAAGCTTCAATTATTGCAAATTGGCAATAAAATTATTGGTGCAATCGATGGGAAAATTATTATTCAAGGAGAGGATAACGGTTTCAATAACAACGGGGCAGTTTATAATTTTGGACGGATAGCGATACGCTGTATGATTAGAAGTAAAATGTTGTTCCGAAACATAAAAGTGTATAACAGAAACCTTGATTTTGATATTTTAGAATCAATTAAAAAATAACAGAAATATTTACCAAATTCAATTAAATAATGAAAAACTATAAGTTATTCTATTGGTCGGTGGTAGTAGCATTAGCCGGATTTTTATTTGGTTTTGATACAGTTGTAATTTCCGGTGCCGATAAGCAACTACAGCAGCTATGGAATTCGTCCGATTTATTTCATGGTGCAGTAGTAATGTCCACAGCACTGTGGGGTACTGTGATTGGGGCTATTTTTGGTGCATTCCCAACCAACAAATATGGTAGGAAGAAAACACTCATCGGGATTGGCATTCTTTTTTTCCTTTCCGCAGCAGGAACTGCATTTGCTACAGGACCTATTGCTTTTGCCTTCTTCAGGTTTTTAGGAGGTCTTGGTATTGGTTTTTCCACTATTGCTGCACCTGCCTATGTTTCGGAAATTGCACCTGCAAAAAACCGTGGGAAATTGGTAGCCATGTATCAATTTAATATTGTATTTGGTATTTTGGTTGCGTTTCTTTCCAATTATTTTCTACGTGATATGGGTGAAAGTGCCTGGCGATGGATGCTAGGTGTACAAATGATTCCTGCATGCATTTATACTTTGTTAGTATTTGGTATTCCTGAAAGCCCCCGTTGGTTACTAGAGTATAAAAATAATAAGGAAGCTGCCATAGATATTTTAAAACAAATAGATCCTACCGTTGATATTGACAAGGAAATTGCAGAAATCGAAAGGGACAAGCTAAAGGAAAAGACGGTAGAGAATATATTTATGAAAAAGTATCGGATCCCTTTAATGCTTGCCTTCTTTATCGCTTTTTTTAATCAATTATCGGGTATAAATGCTTTTTTGTATTACGCTCCAAGGATATTTGAAATGGCAGGCCTTGAAAAATCAGCTTCTTTTTTTAGTAGCATAGGAATTGGACTCATTAACCTGATTTTTACTGTTGTGGGGATATCACTAATTGATAAATATGGTAGAAAACCCTTGCTTTTTATAGGATCTTTAGGATATATTGTATCATTGGGTCTTGTATCTGTTGCTTTTGTGATGGAATGGAAAGGAATGCTGGTGCCATTGTTCTTTTTCCTTTTCATTGCTTCTCATGCCATTGGACAAGGTGCCGTTATTTGGGTATTTATATCTGAAATATTTCCCAATAAATTAAGGGCTGCTGGCCAATCTTTTGGATCATCAGTGCATTGGATATTGGCAGCCTTAATTCCATCATTCATCCCGTTTTTATTTAAATCTGTTGGTGCAGCACCGGTATTTATTTTCTTTTGTTTGATGATGGTAGGACAATTAATTTGGGTAATTTTTAAAATGCCTGAAACAAAAGGAAAATCGCTTGAGCAATTGGCAGACCAATTATCCGGTGTAAAGTAGAAGCATAAACTTTGGGCAAGGATATGGTATTTTAGTGCGTATTTTCAGATCATCATTTTATAACGAATTTCTTTTAATTGAAATGAATATTATTTTAAAAATCATATTGTTTATTTTATTTTCTATGCATGGCAAATTAGTGATTGCTCAGAAGCAGGAAGGGCCAAAGCTTTATGCAAAGAAGCAGGTGAACTTTAATCACCCTGATGCCACCTATACCAACGATATGCTGAAGGATGATTTTGGTAATGGTGCGTATCCTGCAGGCCGTAATTTTTGTGCTATAGAAAATGGAACGTATAAAATCACTTTTAAAAAGGGTCAAAAAGTTAATAATACAGGAGCCGCGGTTCAATTAAAAATTCAACCGGCAAAG
>JBILRH010000101.1:0-6483 GCA_044372715.1 Sediminibacterium sp.
TTGAATATGCCACAAAAAATAATATTTCGGTAAAACAAGCAGATGTTCAAGCTCGATTAGCAGCTTTGGATGTAGAGCGTACCAAATTAATTCAATATCCGAATGTTGGATTCAATACCAATTTAGGTACTCAATTTGGGCGTTCAATTGACCCAACCACCAACCAGTTTACCACTACTCAGTTGTTATTTCAAGGTGCAAACCTCAATCTAAATGTGCCTATATTTAACTGGGGTGCTTTACAGTATGATAAAAAAATTGCAGGCTTTAACGCACAAGCAGTTCTTACAGATATGGAGCGGGTAATCAATGATATATCATTAAACATTGCCACTTTCTTCTTGCAAGTTGTAGCAACCAAGCAACAAATTGATATTGCCCAAGTTCAAATATCTCAAACCAAATCACAATTGAATTTTACCAGAAAAAGAGTGGAAGCCGGCGCTTTGCCAGAATTAAATGCAGCTGAAATCGAAGCTCAATTGGCTAGAGATACTTCATCTTTGGTAAATGCGCAAGCCAATTTTACCCAGGCGGTTATTCAATTAAAAGCGGCTATTAATTTAGATATGGCAGCTCCTTTTGAAGTTGATATTCCTGCTGTTGATAAAATCCCATTAGAGCCATTAACCGAGTTAGAGCCTGGCGCTTTGTACCAAATGGCATTGAGCAATCAGCCTGCACAAAAAGCCAATGCGCTTAGAATAAAATCGGCCGAAGAATCCGTTAAAAGATCAAGGGCTGCTTTCTATCCTACTCTTTCTGCATTTGGAACTTTAGGAACCAATTTTGCAAATACTGCAAATATGGTAACAGGAGCCAATTTTGTTGGAACAAGGCCTACACCTAATTTTGTAACGATAGCCAATCAGAATTATTTAGTGTTTCAACCAGATGTACAATTGGTTACTAGTAAAAGATCTTTTGGCCAATTTTGGAATGGATGGGGAACTCAATTAGAACAAAACTTTCGTCAAAGTTTTGGTGTAAATTTATCTGTTCCGATTTTCAATAATGGTTCAGCAAAACTTGGATACGAAAGAGCCAAATTAAATCAACGTAGTACAGAGATTACCAAACAACAAACCGATTTAACACTACAACAAAATATTTATCAGGCGCATACTACTGCATTGGCTTCTATGTTGCGATACAATGCAACTCAAAAAACAGTAGAAGCCTCTCAAAAGGCCTATGATTTTGCAACAAAAAGATATGAGGCTGGATTGTCGAACACATTGGATTTAATTACCAATCAAAATAATTTAGTGAGGGCTAAATTAGACAGATTGAATACTCAATTTGATTATATATTTCGAATTAAATTATTAGAATTTTATAAAGGTCAGGGTATAAAATTATAAACCCTTTAAAGGGTAAGCAAAACCGAAAAAAGCATATTATGAGCAAGAAATTGATTTGGATTATTGTTGGTCTGGTTGTTGTAATCGGACTTTTAGTTGGTTTAAAGAAAGCAGGAATAATTGGTAAAGAAGAAGGTATTACCGTTTCTGCTGAAAAAGCACAGTTAAGAACCATTACTGAAACAGTAAACGCAAGTGGAAAAGTATATCCCGAAGTGGAAGTGAAAATCAGCCCTGATGTAAGTGGCGAGATTGTTGAGTTAACGGTTAACGAAGGTGATAGTGTAAGAAAAGGACAGGTATTGGCAAGAATTTATGCAGATATTTTAAATTCTCAAAGAGATCAGGTTGCAGCCGGCGTAAACCAACAACAAGCGCAAGTTAGAAACTCATCTGCACAATTAGGTGCATTAAAAGCAACACTTGATCAAGCAGAAACACAATACAATCGCCAGAAAAAATTATTGGATGAAAAAGTAATTAGTCGATTGGAATTTGAACAAGCAGAGCAAGCATATAGAAGTGCAAAAGCCAATTATAGTGCCGCCAATGAAGGAGTAAAAAGCGTAGAGGCAGGCGTTCAAAGCGTTCAAGCGCAATTGAATAGAGCCAATAAAGACATTAGTAGAACAGTAATTACTTCTCCAATGGATGGAGTAATTAGTTTGTTAGCCATCAAAAAAGGAGAGCGTGTAGCTGGTAATAGTTTTAATGTGGGTACCGAAATGATGCGAGTTGCAGATATGCGTAGCATAGAAGTGCGTGTTGATGTAGGCGAGAACGATATCCCAAAAGTAAAATTAGGCGATACCGCTATTGTAGAAGTAGATGCATATACTAGCAGAAAATTTAAAGGAATTGTTTATAAAATAGCTAACCCTAGTACAGGATCAAATTTAAGTGGTGCAGCAGCTAGTGCAGAAGTTACCAATTATAAAGTGCATATTCGTTTGTTGCCTGATAGTTATAAAGATCTCATTGGAAATGGCAGAAGTTTTCCTTTCCGTCCGGGTATGACAGCCAGTGCTGATATACAAACAAAAAGCAGGTACAATGTTTTATCTGTACCATTAAATGCAGTTACTACAAGAGATGCAAAAGACAGTAGCAGTTCAAAATCAACTGACACAAAAGCGGCAACTACATCAACAGATCAACCCAAATCAGTTAGCGCAGATGATGATATCCAAGAAGTAGTTTTTGTTTTACAGAAAGACAATACAGTTAAAAAACTAAGGGTAAGAACCAATATCCAAGATCTTAATAATATTGAAATACTAGGTGGTTTAAAAGAAGGTGATATGGTAATAACTGGTCCTTATTCGATAGTAAGTAAAACTTTAAAGGACGGTAATTTAGTTACTGTAGTTGATAAAGAAAAACTTTTTGAAGACAAGAAGAAGACCCAATAGCTACTTCATTTTTAGTATGTTTGCTGTATAAACGATGCTTATGCAGTTTGGAATTATTGGTGGGGGAAGTTGGGCAACCGCTATTGCTAAGATTTTAACAGATAATGGCAATTCGATTAATTGGTGGATTCGTAATAATGAAAGTATCCAATACATCAAAAAGCGAAAACACAATCCACACTATTTAAGTGGTGCTTATTTTAATCCTGCACAACTTGCATTAAACGATAATTTACTGGAAGTAGTAAATGCATCTGATGTTTTGGTAATTTCGGTTCCTTCGGCATACGTAGAAGAAATTTTAGGTAGAATTCCAGCTGAGCTATTGTTAAGTAAAAAAATTATTTCTGCTGTTAAGGGAATACTTCCCGAATCAAATTTATTACTCAATGAATATTTAACCAATTCAATTGGTTTTTCAATTGATCAATATTTTACATTGTTGGGCCCTTGTCATGCCGAAGAAGTTGCTGCAGAAAAATTATCTTATTTAACGTTTTCGGGTAAAGAGCAGGGAGAAACAACGGAAATTGCCCGTCATTTCAAAACAGAATACATCAATACCATCATCAATACAGATGTAATTGGTGTTCAATATGCGGCAGTATTAAAAAATATTTATGCACTGGGTGCGGGTATTGCTCATGGCTTAGAATACGGCGATAATTTTCAAAGCGTTTACATAGCTGCAAGTGCCAATGAAATGGTAGAATTTTTGAAAAGGATTACTGCCAAGGAATCTCTTCATTTGAAAACAATCCCCAATTATGCTGCCTCTGTTTACCTCGGAGATTTATTGGTTACCTGTTATTCGCTGTATAGCAGAAACAGAACTTTTGGTAATATGATTGGCAAGGGCTATTCTGTAAAATCAGCTACATTAGAACTCAATATGGTGGCAGAAGGGTACAATGCTAGTAAATGTATTTTTAAAACCAATCAAGTGGTACAAGCTGAAATGCCCATTGCATCTATTATTTATGCAATTCTATGGGAGCAGCTACCTGTGGAAGAAGGGTTTAATTCAATTGAAACTTTTTTAGCTTAATCAATTTGATCTAATTTCATATAAATTTAAATAACGTGCCCGGAACCATTATTAAAAGAAACAGGGAAGCAAAAAATTTTACGCAAGATTATGTAGCCAGACAAATGAATATGTCTCAAAATGCATACAGTAAAATTGAAAATGGAAATACGCAATTAACAGTTCATCATTTAAAAGAATTGTCGCGCATTCTAGAAGTATCTATTTTAGATTTATTAAGGGATGATTTTGAAATTCATAGGCCCAACCATATTGTAACGGAAAGTGTAAGCAAAGAACATTTATTAATGATGCTGGAAAGTTTAAAAACTAAATTAGAATCTAAGTATCCCCAGAAACATGAGTTCTATCCGGTGTTGATGTCTATCTGTCAAACCTTGGATACTACAATTGATCAAGTTCATTAAAATTAATCAAGTTCATTAAAGTTGAAACAAATCTGCTGCAATTCCGTCGGCAAAAAATTTGCCCTCTTTACTGAGCATGATACAATTTCCTTTTTGCTCTATTCTTAAAGATTGAATGTATTTTGCTGTATCAGCAATTAATTGATTTAAAGCAATCTCACCTCCAATTTCTTTTATTTTTTCTAGATCAATTCCTTCACTGGTTCTCAAAGATGTCATGATATACTCATTTAATTGCTGAGTAGAACTTAGATGCTCAATTTCAAAAGGAATGGTATTTTGTTGTATAGAAGCCAAATACAAATTATTGTTTGCAATATTCCACTGCCTGCTAGTTCCATTAAAAGAATGGGCTGCTGGCCCAAGACCTAGATAATGCTTGCCAGACCAATAACTGGTATTGTGTTTGCTTTTATTGCCAGCAATAGCGAAATTAGAAATCTCGTAATGCTCTAATCCTGCTTTCGCTGTTAAATCTACAAGCATTTTAAAATGATTAGCTTGTTTTCTAGGGTCAATATTCTTTAATGATTTCGCCTTGATTTGTTTTGCCAAAGCTGTTTTAGGTTCTACTGTAAGTGCATATGCAGATAAATGGGGAATGCCCAATTCAAAACAAGTGTTTAAGTTTTGTTTCCAATTTTCATCACTCAAACTAGGACCACCATAAATCAAGTCTATCGAGATATTGTGAAACCCTTCTTTTTGAGCCAATTGAATGCAATTGATTGCTTGTTGAGCATTGTGAGCCCTATTCATCCAAACCAAGTCTTCTTCAAAAAACGACTGAACTCCTATGCTTAATCGATTAATTCCTGCCAATTTCCAGAAGCCGAGTTTTTCTTGGGTAATATCATCCGGATTGGCTTCTAAAGTAATTTCTGCATTTGTTGAAATGGTAAATGCAGTGTTGATTCCATTTAATAATGCAGTTAATTGGTTATTTGATAATATGGAGGGAGTGCCTCCTCCAAAATAGATGGTTTCAATGGGTTCTTGTAAATATGCGCTTTGAAGATTTGCTTCAAATACAATAGCCTCAACCATTCCAGGCAATAATTGATGGTTTACTGAAAAATGAAAATTACAATAATTGCATGCTTTTTTGCAAAAGGGAATATGTATATAAATGCCTGCCATAGAATTTTATAGAGAATAAAATTACTAATGTTGAGCCAGCATTAACGATTAATCAATGTCATTCAATATTTTTGCCAAGATGAAATCAATGAAGTGTATATTGATATGGATATTATTGCTTGCATGCGAAAGCATTTTATTGGCTCAAGAAGACAGCAGAAAACGGATTGATTCAATACAAAAATTGTCAATAGTTTCTACAACTTCAGATAGTCTGGTTCGTTCAGCGAATGACTCACTCAAAACAGATTCTTTGCAAGAGGACTCCATTAAAAAATCGATTGTTATTCCTGTATTGCCTTTATCAGACACATCAACATACCAACAATACATGGTGCATCCATATCTACCAATGGATAAGCCCCCTATAACAATGTTTATCGAATACAAAATGGTAACCTCTAAAGATTCCTTATTCTATCTTGTTTTGGGGGTGGTTTTTTTATTGGCCTTTATTAGATTGGTATTTCCGAAATTCTTTAAGAATCTGTTTATATTGTTTTTTCAAACATCAATAAGGCAAAAGCAAACCCGAGAGCAACTATTACAAGATAGTTGGGCTGGGCTTTTGATTAATCTCCTCTTTTTTCTATCCGCTGGCTTATTTGTTACACTTTTAACAAAATACAAATCCTGGTCAATATTGCCTTTTTGGAATTTATATGGATATATCACTACATTGTTAATAGTAATATATATAGGAAAATTTGTATTCATTGGTTTTGCCGGATGGGTATTCAATAATAAAGAAGCAGCCCAGGGTTACGTGTTTTTGGTGTCGATGGTTAACAGAATTTTGGGTATAGTATTAATCCCTTTTATTGTTTTTTTGGCTTTTGCCAACCAAGAGTTGCTCAATATTGTAGTTACTCTTTCGATGGGATTAGTGGTTATTTTGTTTTTATATCGGTACTTAGTATCATTTGGTTCCTTACGGAACAACTTGAAAATCAATCCATTCCATTTTTTTATCTACCTTTGCACTGTTGAGGTTATACCAATGGCATTGATTTATAAGCTATTGGTAAATTATATCGGATGATGAATTACATTTGCACAATTATTAGATTTGCCTTATGATCAAAAAAGGGTCAAAACAATCAGTAACATCC
>JBILRH010000102.1:0-6479 GCA_044372715.1 Sediminibacterium sp.
TGCATATAAAGACAGCATTGCTAATGGATGGTTAGCGAAGTATCCTTCTTGGGCTGGAAGAAATAATAAAAATGAATTACTAAAAAAGAATGGTTTTTTTTGGTGGAATGCCATGAATCAAGATGTGCAAACCTTTTTACAAAAACTCATGCTTGAGGTTGTTAAAAATTATGATGTGGATGGAGTTCAGGGCGACGATCGTTTACCAGCCATGCCAGCTGAAGGTGGGTATGATCAATATTCGATTGAATTATATCAAAAAGAATTTGCAGGAAAACTGCCTCCACAAAATGCAAAAGACGCTGAATTTATACAATGGAAGGCTAATAAAATCAGTGATTTTGGAAAAAAATTGTACCAACGCGTAAAAGAGCAAAGGGTCAATTGTTTGGTAACATGGGCTCCAAGTATTTATCCTTGGAGTAAAGAACAATATTTACAAGATTGGCCAGCTTGGTTAAATGGGGGATATGCCGATTTAATCATTCCTCAATTGTACAGATACAATATAGCCGCTTATGAAAAAATTGTAAAGGAATTATCAACTCAAGTGCCCGATAGTTTAAAACATAAAGTATTTCCTGGAATACTTACTTCCTTAGGAGATGGCTATAGGGTTGATGCAGTATTGTTAAAACAAATGATGAACTTGAATAGACAATATGGCTATAACGGAGAAGTCTTTTTTTATTACGAATCTGTCAATTCTTTTAAGGAACCATTGTATCAATAATAATATCAATAAAATGGGTCGTTGCTTATTTATTGGATTTTTATTTTATGCCAATTTTTTGAATGCTCAAAATAAGCCAAGTTTTTTTGCATTTACGCAAGCAACTGTTCGAACAAAAACAAAACTTGAATTAGTAAATTTAGTGGATGCTACGATACAGGTTCCACTGGTAGATAGCAATTATAAAAAATGGAAGTCGGCATTTTGGGCAATGGAAATCATGTTGTATAAGCCTATAGCATTTGAAAAAAATATTCCTCTTTTTTTGAATCAATTTAATCAGTTAAATGCAGATTTACAGTGGTCTTTTCTGGAAGCCTTGTATACCTTGTACCCTGGCATTTATGCAAAACAAATGAATCATGTTTTACAAGAATCAAAAACGGATAAAATTAAAGCGTTAGCATTAGAATATCTTTATTTGGATAAAATTTATCCCACAATAGCTTTAAATAATTCGTTTCGTCAATCTCCTTATTACCAATTGTATTTAAAAAATATCCGGACAATCTCAAGTTTAGTAACAATCAATGAATCAACTGTATTAAACAGTGATTTTTTACCCAATCAATTTATAATCGTAAGTTTTCAATACAAAGACAGAAATAACCCTGGCTATTTAATGATACGAACAGCAGATAATAAATGGGTTGCCGATAAAAAAAACATGCCATTAAGGTTTACCCAATTAGCGAGATCTATTACCAATATGCCTTATTATCTAACCAATGGAAATACTCCACAAGGTTTATTTCGAATCACAGGTATAGATACTTCAAATAATAATTGGATTGGTCCAACTACCAATTTGCAAATGATTATGCCATATGAACAAACTGATGGTACAAGATTTTTTGCTGATTCAACGGAATTGGCCAATAAAAAAATCTATGAATCATTATTAAGTCCATTGTCTTCAATTACTGGCTTATGGCAAAGTTATGATGCAGGTAAAATTGGACGCTCCGAAATAATCGCTCATGGAACCACTATTCCTACTGAGTTTTATGCTAAGGAACCATATTTTCCCTGTACCCCTTCATTAGGTTGCTTATGTAGCCCCGAAATCTGGAACGAAGAGGGAAACCTGATTTCAAGTGTTCAGGCTGAATGGATATCTGAAATAAAAAAACTTCCAAAACAACCTACTTATTTATTAGTCATTGAATTATAAAAAATCATGAAAAAAATCATTTCATTTATTTCTTTATTTGCGTTTATAATAACAATCAACGCATGTTCAAAATCATCTTCATCAACTCCTACAAATACTACACCACCGCCAGTAGTAACCCCAGGTGCAAAACTGATGAATTTGCCAGCAGGATGGAAGTACTCCTCGTTGATTAGTTCAGGATTTCCTGATGGTATGGAACTGTATTTTTTTGATAGTATTTATGCTGGTAGAAAAACAAAAATGTTTTGTGTTGCCTATAATGCCAAGAATTCTTTGTTTGAATTTAAGCCAGTATTATCGAGTACTGCCAAAAAATTAAGTGATTTTCATAAGGATGAATCAGGCAAGGTATTGGCATGTATCAATGGTGGCTATTTCGGATCCAATCAATCATTTAGTTTGGTTAAATACAATGGATTGCCAGTTGCTTCAGCAAATATTAAAACTTTGTCTAGAAATTTTAATGGAGTAGCAACTACATATTATCCAACAAGAGCTGCATTTGGCATAAGTGCAACTGGTGATCCTTCAGTTGCTTGGATTTATCATGTAGGAACTGGAAATGACCTTGTTTATCAATATCCTTCTCCAAATGCCAATGTAGAAGGCCAAAGTCCTCAACCAATTCCTACTGCAACTTTTCCAACCGGTGCTTCAATTTGGAATATTCACTCTGCTATTGGAGGCTCACCTATGTTATTGCGCAATAATGCAGTCAATATTACAGATGTGCAGGAATTAATAAGCATAAATAATACTACTTCACGATCAAGAACTGCGATCGGCTATACTGATAATAACTTAATTTTATTGCTAGTAGTAGAAGGTGATAATTCCAGTGGAGGATATTTGGGAATGAATCTCGCCGAACTAGCAGCAGCATTAAAATCACTGGGTTGTTCCAATGCCATCAATCTAGATGGAGGTGGATCTAGTTCAATGATTGCTGGAGGTCAATTACTCAATCGCCCAGGCGATAATGGGGTTGAAAGACCAGTAGTAAGTGCAGTTTTGATTAAACAGCGTTAGTTTTCTAAGTTGTCTTGGAAATGCTGCCTCTGATTTCATGATTTTCATCATGTTTTTCATTGTAATAAAACATATCAACTATTGATGTTATTCATTTTTAAGTGATAGCATTGTTGGTACTTTTGTGTTCTATAAAAGCTGCTATTCAGCTAATAGTACACCAAAAACCAACTATATGAGATTGCCTTTTAATTTTTTACAACAACTACTTCTACTAGTTGGAATCAGTTTCTTATCCTCTACCAATGTTTTCGGTCAACTAAAATATGTATCAAAAGGAAATTTATCGGTTGTTGTAAGTGGAACATCCACGCTACACGACTGGGACATGAAATCCAGTGCTGGATCTTTTGAAGGATTATTTACTTTAAATACTTCCGGGGCTATCACTGCTGTATCTGGAGTGAGCTTTTCTACAACTGCAGAATCTTTAAAAAGCGGTAAGGGTGCGATGGATAAAAACGCCTATAAAGCATTAAAAACCGACAAGGCCCCAACCATTAGTTTTTCAGCAAACAATTGCACTGTTACAGCAATTGATGCGAATAATTTTCTAGTAAAATCGAATGGAAAATTAACTGTTGCTGGTAAAACATTGGATACTGAGATGCATGCAACCTGTAAAGTGAATACCGATAAATCAATCAATATAATGGCATCTAAAAAAATTAGTATGAAAGATTATGCCATGGAACCTCCTTCTTTTATGATGGGAACTATTAAAACTGGCAATGAGGTAATACTCAAATTCGATTTTAATATTAATAAATAGGGCAAGTACACAATTATTAACTAAAACTAAATTGTATGAAAATTCAACTCAACAAATTCAAAAATACATTCACCTTCTTTTTATTGGAACTTTTACCTTTAGTAGTTTTAGCACAACAGCCAAAATTATCCAATTTTAGGCCTTATGATAAAACTGGAATGCACATGTTTGAAACCTTAAAATCTGATACTGTTCCTTTCAATGGCTTGGCAGTAAGATGGGGTGCTGGATTTACCCAACAATTTCAAAACTTGAAACATGAAAATCCTGGAGCCATCAATAACACTGGTACAGGAGCTAATCGTTTATACCCAATAAAAAATGGATTTATGACAGCGCAAGCCAATTTATTTATGGATGTGCAATTGGCAGATGGTATTAAACTAAACGTAACAAGTTATATGTCTGCGCGCCATCACAATGAGTTTTGGGTAAAAGGTGGATATATCCAATTCGATAAATTGCCTTTTAAAGGAGAATTTTGGAATGACCTAATGAAAATTGCTACTATCAAAATAGGGCATTTTGAAGTAAATTATGGAGACCAACACTTTCGTAGATCAGATGGAGGTCAAACATTGTACAATCCATTTATCGAGAATTACATAATGGATCAATTTGCTACAGAAATTGGCGGTGAAGTGTATTTGCAAAAAAATGGTTTATTTGGAATGATTGGTATGACCAGTGGTATGATCAAGGGTAGTATCGATTCATTTCCTGTAACTCCTCAAGACCCCAATACAGCTAGAAACCCATCCATTTATTTTAAAGGAGGAATTGATAAGCAAGTAAATAATGATTTAAGATTCCGTTTATCTGCAAGCCTCTATACCAATAGCAGTAATGCTGGAAGTGGATTAACTCTTTTTAACGGAGATCGTACAGGTTCCAATTATCAAAATGTAATGGAAAAAGGTGTGCCAGGTGCATTGCCTGCTTCAACAGCCCTTTATACTTCTGGAAGATTTAATCCTGGCTTTTCAAAAACTTTAACTGCAACCATGTTAAATGGTTTTATGAAATACAAAGGGTTTGAAATGTTTGGCACTTATGAGTTTGCAAATGGAAGAACCAAGGCTGAAACTGATAAGCGAAATGCTACTCAGTTTGCAATAGAAGGTATTTACAGATTTGGAAAAGAAGAAAACTTGTTTATTGGATACAGATACAATACTGTAAAAGCAAGACTTGCAGGATTTACAGCAGATGTAAAAGTAAATAGATCTTCTTTTGCAGCCGGTTGGTTCCTAACCAAGAATGTATTGTTAAAAGGTGAAATTGTTAATCAACAATATCTCGATTTCCCTTCTGCAGATTATCGTTCTTTGGGAAAATTCAACGGATACATAATCGAAGCAGTAGTAGGGTTCTAAAAATGGTTTTATGGTGTATTATGGCCGGGTGAATTTATTTTACTCGGCTTTTTTTAATTGTATTTTCGAAGAAGCATGCGCGTACATTTAGTTGTTATAGCACTATTGTTGGTAAATCCTGTATTTAATTTACCTGATGCTAAAGTTACTTGGGTAATTATGCAGGGGAGTAGTTTAACGGTGAATGGAAGCACTAATGTAAATACATTTCAGTGCGATATAGCCAATTACAATCTACCTGATACTGTTACTTGTTTTAAACTACAACAGCGAGGGGCTGTTTTGCCGATGACAGGTAAGCTCAATTTAAGTATTGATGCATTTGATTGCCATAATAAAATGATGACTAGCGATCTTAGAAAAACGCTTAAAGCCAAGGATTTTCCAATCCTTTCAGTAAGATTCATAACCATCAATAGTTTCCCTGATTTTAAAAATCCAATTAAAATAACAGGTATTGTTGATATTGGTCTTGCGGGAGTGAGTAAGAAATTTGAAATCAATTATTATTTCACTGCCGATGATAAACAGCGTGTGTATTTAAAGGGAGATCAAAAAATTCATTTTTCCGATTTCAATTTAAATCCTCCTAGTAAATTAGGTGGAATTATCAAAGCCAAAGATGAATTATTGGTAGAGTTTAAATTGAATCTAAAACCAGTTGGTTAAATGATTAAGGATTCATTTTTGCAAAGATGATTCCAGCAGCACTTGCTTGAAATAAACCAAAGATAAGCCACGATAGCACCATTGTAGCAGATACTTCAATCTGACTATAGGTTAACCAAAGAATGGGGAAAAGGCCAGTAATGGTGTATACTATTCCAAATTCTACACCTCTTAACAACATAGAACCTCTAAAAGATGATTTAAATTTTTCCCAGAAAAAAGAGAGTGCAAAGCTAATGAGCATTGCATGCGAATAAAAAAATACATCCCTTGATTGATCTGATATAAATACACTACTCAGGTATTCAACGAAAAATGGAGCTAAAAAAGGAATTTGAACTGCCATAAACAATCCACCATATGAAAGAACAGATAGCACAAGTCCGGCAACAAAACCACTAGCAACCATTTTTTTTACTTGAATCAAATTCATACTTGAAAAGCATCTATTTAAATTCAAAATTACACTATTTATATAATTACTATTAGGAACCGCTCTATTATCTTCAATTGATGATTATTGCTTATTATTGTATCAATTAAATTCCCAAATATGAAAAAATGTCTGTCTGTTTTCTTGCTTGGTTTTATTGTTGCAATCTTAGTATCCTGTTCGGCGCCTAAAAAGGCAGTTGGAGTTTGGGTTAATAAAGAAAAAGTTGAAGGCAAAACCTATCCTAGTATTTTTGTTATTGCTCAAACACAGAATATACAAGCCCGACA
>JBILRH010000104.1:0-6442 GCA_044372715.1 Sediminibacterium sp.
CTGCAATAGATTTACAAGAAGGCGCATACAATATAAAAAATGTTCAATTTAATATAGCGGGGGGCTCTTTGCGCTTAACCTCTTCCATTCAAGAAACCGGAACCAATAAGCATTATTTAAAATCAACAGTAGACATCAACAATATTGATGCTAAAAAATTATTTTATGCTTTTGATAATTTTGGCATAGAGGGGATTGGTTATAAAAACTTAACTGGACAATTGTCGGCCAAGGGTGCGCTTTCAACCCAAATAAATGGTGCCGGTGTATTAGATAAAAAAACACTTAATGGTAGTTTGCGTTTTACTTTGAAAAACGGAAGCTTGATTAATTATGCCCCAATCATGAAAATTCAGGATATCGTTTTCAAAAAAAGAGATTTTTCTGATATTCATTTTGTGGAGATAAAAAACAACCTAACCGTTAAAGACGGTTTGGTTACTGTACCAAGAATGCAAATAGAATCCACTGTTTTTAATTTATTTATAGAGGGTGTCTATGGTTTTGCTGGCAATACAGATTTAAGAATTCAGGTTCCATTGAAAAATTTGAAAAAAGTAGATCCAGCTGATATGTCTAAGAAAGCCAACAACAAAGAAAGAGGTGGAGCCAGTGTTTATCTGAGAGCAAAATCAGGTTCAGACGGAAAAGTTGGAATTGGTTTAGACGCCCTAGGTGCTGTAAGAAAGAACAATGTGCAGGAGTCAGTAAAAAAATGATACGGCGTTGCAAACAAAATATTCACCCATTCATCCTTAAAATACTCGGTAGTTGGTTGACCATTCAAGGAATTCAGTACATTTAGAATCCTTAATAAATCAACCAAATTATGAGAAAAATCAAGCTGTTGTTTTCTTGCTTGCTGTTTGCTTCATTGCTACAGGCGCAGGAAACCTTTCCGGTAAACGGAATTGCCGACAAACGTGATGGCTGTTTTGCTTTCACCAATGCCACCATTGTAAAAGACGCACAAACCACCATAACCAATGCAACCTTGGTTATACGTGAAGGAAAGATTGTTGCTGTTGGGGCTGGCATAGCCATACCAAAAGACGCAACAGTAATAGACTGTAAAGACAAGTTCATCTATCCTTCGTTCATTGATATTTATACTGATTATGGCATTCCTCAAGCTCAAAGAGCACAAGGACCAGGCTTAACCAATCCTCAAGATTTTTTTAGGGCTCAACAATCGCAGTCGCTAGCATCTACTCAAAAAGGAGCATATGGCTGGAATGCAGCATTAAAGGCAGATGTTGATGCGGTTAGAATTTTTGCTGTAGACGAAGCAAGGGCAAAACCTTATCGTGAAACCGGTTTTGGTACTGTACTAACACACCAAAAAGATGGAATGGTTAGGGGAACAGGGGCTGTAGTTAGTTTGGCTAATGAAAAAGAAAACCTTGTAATCATCAAAGAAAAGGCAAGTGCCAACTATTCATTTAGTAAAGGAACATCAACGCAAAGCTATCCTTCTTCGATGATGGGCAATATTGCTTTATTGCGTCAAACCTATTTAGATGCTGCTTGGTATAAATCCAATCCTGTTGCTGCTAAAGAAGAGGGTGTAAACCTTACTTTGAAAAACTTCAATGATAATCAAACGCTTCCACAAATTTTTGATGCTCAAGATAGAGGCACCGATTTATGGAATGTAATGAGAGCAGATAGAATTGGAGATGAGGCAGGAGTTCAGTATATCATTAAAGCAACAGGTAAAGAATACCAACGCATAAAAGATGTTGCAGCAACAAAAGCTCCATTGATTGTAAACGTAAACTTTCCTCAAGCACAAGATGTAGAAGATCCAAATGATGCAAGATTGGTATCACTAGCAGATATGAAGGCTTGGGAATTGGCTCCTACAAATCCAGCCAGCATTGAGAAAGCGGGCATTCCGTTTTGTTTAACTGCAGCTGATTTACGTGATCCAAAAACTTTTTTAACCAATCTGCGCAAAGCAATTGAATATGGTTTAACCGAAAAAGCAGCCATGGAGGCGCTTACAAAAAATCCAGCTACTTGGTTGGGTGTGTATGATAAAGTAGGAAGTATTGATGCTGGAAAGATGGCCAACTTTGTAATTACTACTGCACCCATCTTCTCTGATAGATCTACCATTTTACAAAACTGGATTCAGGGCGAAAAATACGCCGTGAGAGAAGATGCTTGGTATAGTGTTGCGGGTACTTATAATTTAGTAGTAAATAGCAGTAACGGAACACAAACCTATACGCTAGATGTAAAATCGAACAGTCAGGCAAATATTATTGGAAAAGATACCATTGCGGCAAGATTTAGTTTTGATGGCAAATCTGTTAAAATTGGATATGCACCTGGTCAGAGACGCAGAACCCTTCCTGCTGGAATGGGTGGTGGATTTCCTGGCGCTGGTGGATTTGGTGCAGCAGCTGTAGCTCCAGTAACATTACCAGCTAATGCAACAAGATTAACTGGCTTTAGTAATGGAAATACATGGAATGGTACTGGAGTAGATTCGACTGGCTATGCGGTAACATGGAGTGCTAGTTTAATTTCTTTAACCACCGCCAAAATAGATAGTGTAAAATCAAAACCAATTCCAAAAACAGGTGGTTCGTTTTATCCATTCACAGCATTTGGAAATAGCGATAGTACAATACCTAAACAAGAAACGGTTTTATTTAAAAACGCAACAGTTTGGACAAGTGAAAAAGCGGGCAAAATAGAAGGTGGAGATGTATTGGTTAAAAACGGAAAAATTGTAAAAGTAGGAAAGGGAATCAGCGATGCATCTGCAAGGGTAATTGATGCAACAGGCAAACACTTAACCGCAGGTCTAATTGATGAACACTCACATATTGCATCAGCTTCAACTAACGAAGGTGGTCAATCTGTTACATCTGAAGTGCGTATTCAAGACAATTTAGATCCAGATGATATTAATATCTATCGCCAATTAAGCGGTGGTGTTACTACTTCTCATATTCTACATGGGTCTGCCAACACCATTGGTGGTCAAACACAATTGATAAAATTGCGTTGGGGTGTAAATGATGAAGATTTAAAATTCAAAGGAGCAGATCCGTTTATCAAATTTGCATTGGGAGAAAATGTAAAACGTTCTTCTTCTACACAAGGCAATACGCGATTCCCTGATACAAGAATGGGCGTAGAACAAGTTTTAATTGATGCGTTTAACAGAGCAAAAGCATATGATGCTGAAAGAAAAGCAGCCGGAGGAATAGCTGTTAGAAAAGATTTAGAATTAGAAGCATTGGCAGAGATAATGAATAAGAAAAGATTTATTACTTGTCATAGTTATATTGCAAGTGAAATTTTAACCACCATGCGCGTGGCTGAAAAATTTGGTTTCCGCATAAACACATTCACACATATTCTAGAAGGATATAAAGTTGCCGACAGAATGAAAGAACACGGTGCGGCCGCTTCTACGTTCTCTGATTGGTGGGCTTATAAAAACGAGGTGCAAGATGCAATTCCTTATAATGCAACGATCATGACCAAAGTAGGATTGAATGTTGCCATTAATTCGGATGATGCAGAAATGGCGCGCAGATTAAATCAAGAAGCTGCCAAATCGGTAAAATATGGTGGTCTTTCAGAAGAAGAAGCCTTGAGAATGGTTACTATCAATCCTGCAAAAATGTTGCATGTAGATGATAAGGTAGGAAGTATTAAAGAAGGTAAAGATGCAGACTTGGTTTTATGGAGCGACAATCCTTTAAGCATTTATGCAAAATCTTTGTATACTATGGTGGACGGTATCATTTATTTCGACAGAGAAAAAGATGCTGCAATGAGAAAACAAGTGAAAACCGAGCGTACCAGATTGATTGGTAAAATGGTGGGAGAAAAAAGAGGCGGTGCCCCTGTATCTCCTTTCTCACCAAGCTATAAATACATCAGCACTTGTTTAGATCATGGTCATAAACTAGGAATGTTAGAAATAGATTTAGAAGATCTTGAATTAAATCATGCAAACCACTAAAACAAGAACAATGCAAAAATTAATCTATACAATCAGTAGTTTGTTGTTGCTTTCAGGTATTGCAACAGCGCAGGAAACAATTTATCCTGCAAAACAACAAAAGGGTTTACTGTTTATTACCAACGGAACGGTTCATGTAGGAAATGGAACGGTGATAGAAAACGCAACAGTAAAAATCAATAATGGAAAAATTGAAGAAGTGGGTACCAATATTGCTGTACCAGCAGATGATGCTCGTGTTTTTAATGTAAAAGGAAAACATGTTTATCCGGGATTGATATTACCGGCTTCTTCCTTGGGTTTGGTAGAAATAACAGGCGTTAGAAGCACAACAGATGTAAATGAAATTGGCGATGTAAACCCAAGCATTCGCTCTATTGCTGCTTACAATGCAGATTCTAAAATTACCAACACCTTGCGCTCAAATGGAATTCTATTGGCGCACACCGCTCCTCAAGGTTCTTTGGTTGGTGGACAATCCAGTGTAGTACAACTAGATGCATGGAACGAAGAAGATGCGGCATACAGTGCCGACATGGGCATGCAATTGTATATGCCAAGTTTGCTTTCACGTCAAGGGGGAAGAATTGGCGCACTATTGGCACAGTTTGGATTTGGAGCTCAGGGAGATCCTACTAAAGATGCATTGGATAAAATTGAAGCTGTTAAACAATTCTTTCGTGAAGCAAAAACATATATAGGTACTGATGTTAAAACACCCAATTTAAAGTTTGAAGCAACAAGGGCATTGTTTGCAAAAAAGCAAAAACTCTTTATTCATTGCTCACAAGTAAAACAAATGTTGTTGGCAATTGATTTTGTAAAAGAGTTTGGGTTTGATGTAGTGGTAATTGGCGCTTCTGAAAGCTATCAAATTGCCGATTTACTCAAAGCAAATAATATTGGTGTTATTCTTAGTCAAATGCACGACCTACCAACATTGGATGATGATGATGTAGATCAGCCATACAAAACTGCTGCTGCTCTACAAAAAGCAGGGGTGTTGTTTTGCATAAACGACGATGATCCACAAAATCGTGGACGCAATCTGGCTTTCAATGCAGGAACTGCGGCAACCTATGGCCTAACCAAAGAAGAGGCCTTAAGTGCAATTACTTTAAATACTGCCAAGGTGTTGGGTATAGATAATATGACCGGCTCTATTGAAAAAGGAAAAGACGCAAATATTCTTGTAAGTGAGGGAGATATCTTAGATATGAAAAGCAGTGTTGTTCTACACGCATTTATTCAAGGAAGAAAAATTGAACTAAGCGATAAACACAAACAGTTATACGAACGCTATAAATACAAATACGGTATTAAATAATTTAATCCCGACTCTAGCATCTTGTTTGAATCGAAATTAATCCCGGCAACAATTGTTAGCCGGGATTTTTATTAATACCTTAGCCCCATGGCGAAAAAGCTTTTTTTATTAGACGCGTTGGCTTTAATTTATCGGGCTTATTATGGATTGATTAGAAATCCTAGAATTACATCAAAAGGAGTTAATACCAATGCTCAATTTGGTTTTACAAGCACCCTTTTTGATTTAATCAACAAAGAAAAACCAACACATTTGGCAGTATGTTTCGATACACATGCACCCACAGAAAGACATAGCGATTTTACAGATTATAAAGCCAACAGACAAGAAGCCCCGGAAGACCTCTTGGCTTCATTACCAGATATACAAAGAATTATACGTGGTTTCAATATTCCGGTTGTGGAAATGGATGGCTATGAAGCTGATGATGTGATTGGCACACTGGCATGGCAAGCCGCCGATGTTGGATATGAAGTATACATGGTAACACCGGATAAAGACTATGGACAACTCTTGATAAAACCAAATGTCTATATCTACAAACCACCCTATATGGGCGGCTCAGAAGAAATACTTACAGCAGAAAAAGTATGTGCCAAATGGGATATAGCAAGAATTGAGCAAGTAGTAGACATGTTGGGTTTGATGGGAGATGCGGTTGATAATATTCCTGGTATTCCGGGTGTAGGAGAAAAAACAGCTGCTAAACTATTAAAGGAATTTGATACGCTTGAAGGAGTTATTGCAAACGCCGATGGATTAAAAGGGGCGCTTGGTGAGAAAGTAAGGAATGGAAAAGAGTTGGCAATCATGAGTAAAAAATTAGCCACTATTATAACAGATGTACCAGTTCAATTTCATGAAGAGGATTATCGATTGAAAGAGTGGAATACGGAAGCATTATCAGAAGTGTTTACCGAACTAGAGTTTAAAACATTGGGTAAAAGAATTTTAGGAGAAACCTTCAATGCCTTTCAGTCAAATAACGAAATGGTTCAGACCGACTTGTTTGGCAATATTGTTCACTCTAAAAACCCGACTCCGAAAAACGCTTTATCGAAAAAAGATGATGCAAAAACAAGCAACGAGGATGTTACGGCAACAGGAGAAGATGAAACAAAAGA
>JBILRH010000013.1:0-23252 GCA_044372715.1 Sediminibacterium sp.
GCCGACATATTTGGCAACTGGTAAGCGGCTCCAAAAGCTTCACCAGCACCAGTTGCACCGATTCCACCTGTTAGGTACATTTTTTTATTTACTACATCCGACCATATATCATCAATTGCTTTAACATATGTTGCATCACCAGTAAGTGCTGCAACATCGGCCATACCTGTATACATATACGCTGCTCTAACTGCATGACCAACTGCTTCATGCTGTTCAGTAACTGGCTTTTTAGACTGGTTATAATCAGAACCCCTGATTTTTCCGTTCCCTCTTATATCTAAAAAGTACTTAGCCAATTCTAAGTATTCTTTTTTACCAGTTACACGATACATTCTAGCAAGACCCATCTCTATTACTTGGTGACCAGGAAAATAAGCTGCTTTACCAGGACCAAAATCTTTAACAATAAGATCGGCATTTTTAATGGCAATATCAAGCAATGTTTTTTTACCAGTAGACAAGTAATGAGCAACTGCTGCTTCATATAAATGTCCTGCATTATACAATTCGTGGCTAAGGTCTGGATCTTTTTCCCAACGATTAGGGCTAATCCATGGGTGCAACTTTTCTGGCTTCATTGTTCGGAAAGTATACAAATATCCATCTGGTTCTTGAGCATCTCCAATAATGGCAATCAATGTATCTATTGAACGCTCTAAAGCAGGATTGGGTTTAATCTGTAATGAATAAGACACCCCTTCAATCACTTTAAAAACGTCGGAATCATCAAAAGGAAATTCAGTTAGATTAGTAGGAGGCTTTTTTCCAGCAGCTTTTAAAAAATTATCAAACCTCCCTGTTTCCCTACATTTTTGAAGTACATAAGGAATGGTAATATCGGCATTAATTGTTATGCGTGGTGCCCAAAATTCATCATGAACATGCACATGATTAAAAGTTACGGGTTGTATTGGATAATCTCGATTTTGAGCAATTAATTTGCCCGAAACAATCAAAATACTCAAAGCTACAAACATCAATGTCAGCTTAAAGGTAGCAATATTATTCAAAGTCTTTTTCATACAAACTTGATTTAAATTTTATCATTTATTAATACCAAATGAATAGATAGTTGTTGAGAGATATTTTTGGCCTGGTACAAGTGTTGTTGAAGGGAAAAGAGGCTGATTTGGTGAATCTGGATAATGCTGCGTTTCTAAACAAAAAGCCGATCTATATGCGTAAACTTTTCCTTGTTTCCCAACTAGTGATCCATCTAAAAAATTTCCGCTATAAAATTGAATAGCGGGCTCTGATGTTAACACTTTCATCAAAATCCCTGTTACTGGCGATGCAACTGTAGCGGCTAATTGAATAGTATCATTTCCACTTCTATTGAGCACAAAATTATGATCGTAACCCAGACCATTTTTAATCTGAACATCTGTTGCTGCAATATCTTTACCTATTAATTTGGCTGCTGAAAAATCAAATGGACTGCCTTTCACATCCTTCAATTCCCCTATTGGAATAAGAGTGGTATCAACTGGTGTAAATTTTGAAGCATTGATCATCAGCATATGATCGGTTATCAATCCGTTGCCATGTCCGTTTAAATTAAAATATGCATGGTTGGTAAGATTAACAACTGTTTTTTTATCGGTCACAGCTTCGTAGTCAATTTGAAGACTATTGTCATCCTTCAAAGTATAAGTAACTTTTGCATTCAAATTACCCGGATAGCCTTCTTCTCCATCTTTTGATAAATAATTGAGCACTAATATTCGATCACTCAACTGCTGAGTAGCCCAAACTTGATTATGGAACCCATTAGGGCCTCCGTGCAAGCTATTTATACCATTGTTAACTGGGAGCTGATATGCGATTCCATCCAATTCGAATTTACCCTTAGCAATTCTATTTCCATATCTACCGATAATGGCACCAAAATAGGCTTCTGGCTTAGTGATATAGTGTTTAAGACTATCATAGCCCAATACAACATCTACTAATTTACCTTTGCTATCAGGCACCAACATCGAAACTACCCTTCCCCCATAATTGGTAATTGCTACTTGCATGTTGTTTGCATTTTTCAAAATAAAAATCGACACGGGCTGGTCTTTTATATTTTGCGAATAGGCGTTTTTTAAGCTAACCGTATCTAATGTGACATCAGAAACATCCGTATTTAAAGGTTTATTGGAACATCCAATAAAAAAAACAGTAACAATTAAAAAAAGCAAATTGACTTTTTTGTTCATGATCTAAATGGTTTTAAGCAATCAATAAAATTAAGGTGCGCATTTTCTTGATTGGGGGGGGGGGACTATTCAGCGGTTTATCCCAATTAAGAATATAGAAACAAGATATGAAAAGATTTATTAATTGTCCAAAAAACACTTATTAAATTTAAAAAAAATGTTGATAATTTTATAAGATTTGAGCTGTCGAATAAAAAATTAGTTTATTTTCAAGCATGGTTAGATATCACAAACAAACAAGAATATTGGTAGCTATAGACTGCATCATTTTTGGGTTTGATGGAGATGAATTAAAATTATTGTTAATACAGCGGGGTTTAGAATATGAAAAAGGCAAATGGAGTCTTATGGGAGGATTTATTCAAAAGAATGAAGATTTTGAAACTGGCTCAAATAGAATTTTAAAGGAACTTACAGGTTTAGATGGGGTTTTTATGGAGCAGTTATACACTTTCGGTAAAACTACAAGAGATCCCATAGAAAGAACCATTTCTGTTACTTATTATGCTTTAATCGACATTAACAAATACAAAAAAAGGATTAATGAAGATTATCATGCAGAATGGTTCCCAATCAAAAACGTTCCAAAACTTATTTTTGACCACGAAGAAATGGTTGAAATGGCAAAACAAAAACTAAGATACAAGGCCGCCTTCCATCCTATCATTTTCGAATTGCTGCCCGAGAAATTTACCCTCCCGCAATTACAATGCCTATATGAAAGTATCTATGATACAAAGTTCGATAAAAGAAATTTTAGTCGTAAACTTCAATCAACTAAACTATTGGTTAAACAAAAGGATAAAGAAAAAGAGTTTTCCAAAAAAGGAGCCTACTACTTTAAACTGCATAAAAAACGGTATACAACTAACTTTAATGCATTCCTTAATTTAGTGCCAAATCCCAATAATATTAAATGACAAAACCCCGCTTTTAACATTTACTTTTTTTATTTGATTTTAAAAGTGTTATTTTGACACGAATTTAAATTGATTGCTTCACATGAAAATTGATTCATTTGTAATTGGAGTGGATTATGGCACAGACTCTGTGCGATCTATAATTGTTGATTCGGCAAATGGCCATGAAGTTGCTTCATCCGTTTTCTATTATTCTAGATGGAAAGAAGGTCTTTATTGTGATGCAAATAAAAACCAATTTAGACAACATCCACTCGATTATATCGAAGGACTTGAAAAAACTATTACAGCCTGCTTGGCACAAGCAGGCCCACTTGTTGCAAAACAAATTAAAGCCATTGGAATAGACACTACTGGTTCAACCCCTGTGGCAGTAAACGAAGCAGGTATTCCATTGGCCTTAACTCCCGAATTTTCTGAAAATCCAAACGCCATGTTTGTACTTTGGAAAGACCACACTTCTATAGAAGAGGCTTCTCAGATGAATGAACATGCAAAAAAGTTTGAAGTAAATTATCTTCAATACGTGGGAGGCATTTATTCATCGGAATGGTTTTGGGCTAAGCTGTTGCATATTCTAAGAGTAGACGAATCCGTGAGAAAAAAATGTCATTCCTGGGTTGAGCATTGTGATTGGATTCCTTTTTTACTTTCAGGTGGATCACATATTTCTCAAATGAAAAGAAGTGTTTGTGCTGCTGGCCATAAAGGTCTTTGGTCTGCATCATTTAACGGGTATCCGCCAAATAACTTTTTTTCTTCTCTTGATCCTTTATTAAATGGATACGTAGATTCACTTGGGGATAAAACATTTACTTCCGATCAGTCTGCAGGTACTCTATCAAAAGAATGGGCAGAACGTTTAGGCTTATCAGAACAAGTAATTATTGCTGTAGGCGCTTTCGACGCACATATGGGTGCTGTAGGTGGTCAAATTGAGCCATATCATTTAAGCAAAGTGATGGGTACTTCAACATGCGATATTTTAGTTGCTCCAGTAGAGGACTTATCCAATACATTGGTTAAAGGTATTTGTGGTCAGGTAGATGGCTCTGTAGTTCCAGGTATGATTGGTTTAGAAGCAGGTCAATCCGCCTTCGGAGACACTTACGCCTGGTTTAAAAACATGATACTGCAACCAATAAGAACATTATTATCTGAATCTACTATAGCAAAGCCGGCCATCCTAGAACAACTTTTACAAGAACTAAATGATACTTTGATACCCGAATTATCAAAACAGGCAGCTTTATTACCTGTCCATGAAAAAGATGAATTAGCGCTAGACTGGTTTAACGGACGCAGAACACCTGATGCAAACCAATTTCTAAAGGGCAGTATAAATGGTTTGAGCTTAAGTACCAATGCGGCAAAAATTTTTAAGTCTTTAGTTGAAGCAACTTGTTTTGGAGCAAAAATGATTTCAGACCGTTTTATAAACGAAGGTGTTCCTGTTAAAGGGCTCATAGGATTAGGAGGTGTTGCCCGCCGTTCTCCTTACATCATGCAAGTGATGAGTAATGTAATGAATATGCCAATTCGCATTCATAAAAGTGAGCAAACTTGCGCACTTGGTGCTGCTATGTTTGCTGCAACTGCTGCTGGAGTTTATCAAAAAGTAGAGGAAGCCATGAAAGCAATGGGACAAGGCTTCGATATGGTTTATACACCCGAAATAGATAAAGTATCTATTTATAATCTACGTTTTGAGCAATATAAAAAAGCAGGCGCATTTATAGAAGAAAATACCACAAAATAACTTTTATATACCTTTCAATAAATGTACTTAAATGGGTAAATACGATGAACTAAAACTATCTGCATATAAAGCCAATATGCAGTTGCCTGAACTTGGATTGGTACTTTTTACTTTTGGAAATGTAAGTGTAATAGATCGATCAATGCAAGTGTTTGCTATTAAACCTAGTGGCGTTCCTTATACTGAACTTAGCCCCGATAATATGGTTATTGTAGATTTAAATGCCAATGTAATTGAGGGAAATTTAAGACCATCATCCGACACAAAAACACATGCTGTTTTATACCAACAATGGGGTGATATTGGAAGTATAGTTCACACGCATTCTACCTATGCAACGGCTTGGGCACAGGCATTGAAAGACATTCCTATATTCGGAACAACTCATGCTGATCATACAATCGAGCATATTCCATGTGCACCACCAATGAGCGATGAAATGATAAAGGGTAATTACGAATATGAAACTGGATTTCAAATTGTTAATCATTTTAATGAAAAACGACTTACCTATCAAGATCTTGAAATGGTATTGGTAGGCAATCACGCCCCATTCACTTGGGGCAAAACAGCCAATAAAGCCGTTTATAATGCAGCTGTATTGGAGGAACTGGCTAAAATGGCTTTTTTAACGCTACAAATAAATCCCCTAGCAGTTCCTTTAAAAGAAGCATTGAAACAAAAACATTTTGAAAGAAAACATGGACCTGATTCTTATTACGGACAATAACACATCAAAAAAATAATTATGATTGATTTAAAAACATTCGAAGTTTGGTTTGTAACTGGTAGTCAACATTTATATGGAGAAGAAACCTTGAAAAAGGTGGCAGAAAATGCAAAAACAATTGCAGATTCTTTAAACAATGAACCGAAGATTGCAGTTCAAATTATTTTCAAACCTACAGTAAAAACAGCGGAAGAAATATATGCCATATGCGCAGAAGCCAATAATTCCAAAAATTGTATAGGTGTTATCACATGGATGCACACTTTCTCTCCTGCTAAAATGTGGATTGCTGGTTTGAAGATTCTACAAAGACCAGTTTTACATTTTCACACTCAATTCAACCGAGATATTCCATGGAATTCTATTGATATGGATTTTATGAATTTAAATCAAAGTGCTCATGGAGATAGAGAATTTGGTTTTATCATGACCAGGATGAGATTACATCGAAAAGTTGTGGTAGGCCATTGGCAGGATCAGGATTGTATAGGAAAAATAAATCATTGGACTCGTGCAGCTGCAGGTTGGCATGATTGGCAAGGTGCAAAATTTGTTCGCTTTGGCGACAATATGCGCAACGTAGCTGTAACAGAAGGAGATAAGGTAGAAGCTGAAATAAAATTTGGTTATTCCGTAAATACTTATGGAGTAGGCGATTTAGTTCAAGTGATCAATGAAGTGAAAGAAAGCGAATTAGATCAGCTCATAGAAGAATACAATACACAATATACTTTAGTAGACAGCTTACAAAAGGGTGGAAAGTTTGAATCTTCTCTTCGGGATGCTGCAAGAATTGAACTTGGTATTCAGCATTTTCTTGAACAAGGTGGATACAAAGGATTTACCACTACATTCGAAGATTTGCATGGCATGAAGCAATTGCCTGGTATTGCAGCACAGCGTTTAATGACTAAAGGTTATGGATTTTCTGGTGAAGGTGATTGGAAAACTGCTGCACTTGTAAGAGCAATGAAAGTAATGGCAAATGGTTTAACAGGAGGCACTTCTTTTATGGAAGATTATACTTATCATTTTAATCCAGAGAACTCAATGGTATTAGGAGCGCATATGTTGGAGATTTGCGAATCTATTGCAGAAGGAAAACCAAGTTGCGAAATTCATCCATTGGGAATTGGTGGCAAAGCAGACCCTGTAAGATTGGTGTTTAACTCAGGACCCGGCCCGGCTATAAATGCCTCAATCGTAGATATGGGAAATCGATTCAGACTTCTTGTAAATGAGGTAATGGCAGTAGCACCAATTGCTAGTTTACCAAATTTACCAGTAGCTAGAGTTCTGTGGAAACCTTATCCTGATATGAGTACAGGATGCGCTGCATGGATTCTTGCCGGTGGTGCACACCATACCTGTTATTCAAAAAGTATTAACTCAGAACAAATGGAAGATTTTGCTGGTATGGCTGGAATAGAATTCTTACTAATTAACAACGACACCAAACTATATCAATTTAAAAATGAATTGCGTTGGAATGAAATATCTTTTAAGTAATATTATTAACCATTTATTTTAACATTAGAAATTTACTACAATGAAAGGACTTGCTACCATTGATATTGTTGTTTTCTTGGTATACTTTATTCTTATCTCAGGATATGGCATATGGATATATAATCGCAAAAAGAAACTTTCTGCAGATACAAAAGATTTCTTTCTTGCAGAAGGATCACTTACATGGTGGGCAATTGGCGCTTCACTGATAGCTTCTAATATTTCAGCTGAGCAGTTCATAGGCATGAGCGGTGAAGGTTTTTTTGTTGGAACTGCAGTAGCTGCTTATGAATGGATTGCTGCACTTGCTTTAATTATCATTGCAATTTGGTTTATGCCAATCTATCTGAAGAACCATATTTTTACAATGCCTCAATTTCTTAAAACAAGATACAATGAAACTGTTGCTTTAATAATGGCAGTGTTTTGGTTGTTTCTTTACATTTTTGTAAATCTAACTTCCATTTTATACTTAGGTGCTGTTGCTATTAATGGACTAGTTGGTGGCGAGTACTTACACTTAGTAATGATATTACTTGCTGCATTTGCGCTCTTGATTACGCTGGGAGGCATGAAAGTAATTGGCTATACGGATGTTATTCAAGTGGCTGTTTTAATTGTTGGAGGATTAGCAACAACATATATGGCATTAATTATTGTAAGTGAAAAATTTGGAATGGGAAGCAGTGTTATTGCTGGCTTCAATACCTTACTAAAAGAAGCGCCAGATCATTTTCATATGATACTTGAAAAACCAGGCCCAAATTCTACTCAGGAAGAAATTAACAAGTATTTAGTATTGCCTGGAATAGCCATGTATTTTGCTGGCCAATGGATTGTTAACTTGAATTATTGGGGATGTAATCAATATATTACTCAAAGAGCGCTTGGTGCAAATTTACAAACAGCACGTACGGGTATTTTATTTGCTGGTCTATTAAAATTAATGATGCCTGTAATTGTAATGTTACCTGGTATTGCTGCTTATGTATTGTATAAAAATGGCCATTTACCTCAATTAGCAGGTGGCAGTAAAGATGGCGCTTATTCTGCTATTCTTGGATTTCTTCCTTCAGGATTAAAAGGCCTTTCTGTTGCAGCACTAACAGCTGCAATAGTAGCTTCACTTGCCGGAAAAGCAAATAGTATCTCTACCATTTTTACACTAGATATCTACAAGAAATATATTCAACAAAACGCAGATGAAAAGAAATTGGTATGGACAGGAAGAATCACTATTTTGATTGCCATGATCATTAGCGTTTTATTTACTTGGAACGATACTTTAGGAATTGGAGGAGAAGGTGGATTTACGTTTATACAGAAATATACTGGCTTCATTAGCCCTGGAGTATTTGCTATGTTTATTTTGGGTATGTTTTGGAAAAGAACTACCGGATCTGCTGCAATTGCTGGAGTTATATCAGGATTTTTACTCTCCGTTTTCTTTAACAATTATGCTCCATCATTATTAGGAAATGAAACCATTCTTTATACAGCCTATCCTAACGGAAAAGGAGGATTCGAAATACCATTCTTGATTAATATGGGATGGTCGTTTTTCTTCACAATGGCAATAATGATTGGAATTAGTTTTGCCGGACCAAAAGTAAATTCAAAAGCATTCATTTTTGAAAAAGGCATGTTCGCCGTTAGCAAGCCCGTTTTAGTACTAATTGTAATTACCATATTATTATTAACTGCTTTATACGTTCGCTTCTGGTAACACTCAATTAGAGCATTCAGAAAATCCGACGCCAAAAATCCCGGTTACTTTAAATAACCGGGATTTTTATTGTCTTATTTAAACAGCGATGATGGAAGCAGGTTAGAGTAATCATTGATAAATTGTTTTACATTTTTATAATTATGAAAATCAGTTTCAGGATGCATGGTTGTGATTACCACACAAGACATTCCTGCTCTTTCGGCCGCCTCTACACCCTTTGGAGCATCTTCAAAAACAATACAATCAACTGGATCAACAGATAGTTGGTCTGCATTCAATAAAAAGGTTTCGGGGTCGGGTTTACTATTTACTACGTTGGATGCACTAACAATGGATGAGAAATATTTTCTAATATCTAAACTGTCAATAACAAAATTGATATTTTCTGGAATTGCTGCAGAACCAATACCAAGTTTAATCCCCAATTTTGATGATACATCCAAAAAAGGAATTAATCCATCAATCGGTTTTAGCAAAGGTTTGTATAAGGCTTGGTATCTTTTTTCTTTATCCTGAGAAATCTTTTCTACTTCGGCACTTGTAAATCTATCTGCACCGAATAAACGGAATAAGACTTCACTGTTTTTACCATACATGTTTAAAACAATGGTTTCCCATTCAAATACCGAATGAAGGTCTTCCTTTAAAATATCATCCCAAGCCCTAGCATGGTAATACATATCATCTACCATGGTGCCATTCAAATCAAATAAAAATGCTTTAATCATATAAATTATCTTTTCTTTTAAAAAATCTGCCGAAAAATACAACCATTCATTTAAAAGAGCTAAAGCAAGTCAAAATATTGCTATATTTTGATAAAATTCAAAACGTCTTTCGATAATTGAAAACTTATTTTTAATTGAATATTTAAACAATACTACATCATGAGACAAAAAATTTTTTTGCTTATCCTGCTTTTGAATATTTTCTATAGCAAGGGTATCTCAGCTCAGCCTATTAGCAGTAGTTTATATATGCAAAGCAGTGAAATGCATGATTTGATGGTACAATACAATGCAGACATAGGCAGCGTGACCAGATTTTATACAACAACTTCTCTAGGTGGAGGAGGTGGCAGAGGAGGGCAACAAGTAGCTGGATACAATTCTCCTGAAAGAAGAGATAGGATGTTAAAACTAATTGCTAGTTATGAAAAGAAAATGGTTGAGTTGAATTTCGACAAGATGAGTATCTATGGTAAAGTAGATTATATTTTGTTTAAAAGGGTTGTTGATGATGCAAAAGACAAACTAATTGCCGAACAAAAGGAATATGATAAAATTTCTCGACTACTCCCCTTTTCGGACAATATTTACAATTTAGAGAAACCACGCAGACGTGGGCTAAATGTAAATGGCGAAGAAGTGGCTAAGCAAATGAATGAGATCAATAAATCTGTTCTAAAAGCAAAAATGGATTTACAAAAGGAAGATCCAATAGACAGTAAGCTTGCTGCGCTTGCTATTGAAGCTTTGAGAGGGCTACAAGGTTCCTTAAAAAGCGAATTTGATTTTTACAATGGCTATGATCCACTGTTTAGTTGGTGGGTGCCAAAAACTTACAGTGAATTAGACAGTAGTTTAGGAGCTTATGCAACTGCTATAAGAGGAAAAGGAAAAAATATGGATGCAAAACCTAAGGATGATGGAAGTGGTATATTAGGAATTTCGGTGGGAAGAGATGAGTTGGTTCGTCAGTTAAATAGAGAATATATTCCATACACTCCTGAGGAATTAATTACTATTGCCAATAAAGAATTTGCATATTGTGATGCAGAATTATTGAAAGCATCAAGAGAAATGGGATTTGGTGATAATTGGAAAGCTGCTCAAGAAAAGGTAAAAAATACATATTTACCTCCAGGTAAACAGCCGCAAGAAATGTTTGAATTATATAAGCAATCGGTTGATTTTTTAAAAAAGAACGATTTAATTACAATACCAGAATTATCCGAAGAAACTTGGCGCATGATAATGATGAGTCCTGAGCGTCAATTGGTAAATCCTTTTTTTACAGGTGGAGAAACGCTGAGTATTTCCTATCCAACCAATACCATGGGATACGAAGAAAAACTAATGAGTATGCGTGGAAACAATCCTGCATTTTCAAGAGCAACAGTACACCACGAGCTAATTGCCGGGCATCATTTACAAGGATATATGACTGCCAGAAATAAAATTTACAGAAGAGAACTATTGGGCACCAATACTCCATTTTGGGTGGAAGGGAGTGCATTGTACTGGGAACTTTTATTATGGGATTTGAAATTCCCAAAAACACCAGAAGACAGAATCGGTATGCTTTTCTGGAGAATGCACCGTTGTGCGAGAATTATTTTCTCGCTTAATTTT
Source organism: Sediminibacterium sp. (assembly GCA_044372715.1). Taxonomy (GTDB): domain Bacteria; phylum Bacteroidota; class Bacteroidia; order Chitinophagales; family Chitinophagaceae; genus Sediminibacterium. The sequence continues at coordinate 11,209 of JBILRH010000013.1, forward strand.
CATCTAGGCAATTGGACTCCTAAACAGTGTGTAGATTTTCTCGTTGATCGTGTTGGATTTGAGAAAGCGAATGCAGAAGGTGAAGTACGTCGTTCATTTGTAGGCAGTTATCCTCCTTTATATCAATTGGCTTATATGACAGGTGGCATGCAATTGTATGCCATGAAAAAAGAGCTGGTTGATAGCAAAAAAATGACATTAAAGCAATACAATGACGCCATCTATTCGGAAGGGAGTATGCCAATAGAATTACTTAGGGCTATCATAACCAATCAGTCTATTTCTAGAGATTTTAAAACAAACTGGCGCTTTTACAATGTAAACAAAAACTAAAAGCCACTCTTTTTATAGAATACATAACCTTTCACCGAAAGTTTAAAATGATCAATTTTTTAAACCTTCGGTGTTTTTTTATTACCTTTGCTGCCCGAAAAATAAGTTTTAAACAATTGTTATGGCAACTATTACTAGAGAAAACATTGGCTTATTAAATGATAAGCTTACCGTTACACTTACTAAAGAAGATTATGTTAGTGGGTTTGAACAAAACCTAAAGAAATATGCTAAAACCGCTAATATTCCTGGTTTTAGAAAAGGAATGGTTCCTGCAGGATTGGTTAAAAAAATGTACGGACAAAGCGTTTTTACAGATGAGGTACTTAAAACAGTAGAATCTCAACTCAATCAATACATGAACAAGGAAGCCATTGAAGTATTTGGCCAACCGCTTCCTATGGATAATGATGCTAGAGCACTAGACATGAATAATCCTTCAGATTATGTTTTTGCTTTTGAAATTGGTTTAAAACCAAGTTTTGAAGTAGACCTAAAGGGCATTAAAGTAAAACGTTATGTAATTGAGGTGACTGAGAAAATGATCGATGAAGAATTGGGTCGTTTACAAACTCGTCACGGCAAAATGACAGAGCCTGAGCAAGTTAATTCTGATGAAAATGTATTGAATGTAAGTTTTACTGAAGCAGATGAGAATGGAAATGTAATTGAAAACGGTGTTCAAAAAGACAATTCTGTTTTGGTGAAATATTTCGCCGAAGGTTTTAGAAAAAATTTAATGGGCAAGAAAAATAATGATATTGTTCATTTGCAAATTAACTCAGCATTCGAAGATAAAGAAGCTTCAACCATTTTAGCTGATTTAGGATTAACCAATGAAGATGGCAATCGTTATTTCAAAATGTTGATTACAAAAGTTGGATTGGTAGAAAAAGCTGAATTGAACGAAGAATTCTTCTTAGCTGCATATCCTAACAACGACAATATCAAATCGGAAGCGGATGTTAGAAATGAGATCAAAGCAGAAATAGCAAAGTATTACGAACAGTCTACTCGTAATCAAATACACGATCAAATTTACCATCACTTATTAGACAATGTGAAGATGGAGTTTCCTGAAAACTTCTTAAAGCGTTGGTTGCAAACCGGTGGAGAAAAACCAAAAACTGCGGAAGAAGCTGCCAATGAATACCCAACATTTGTGAATCAATTGAAGTGGACATTGATTAGCACCAAATTAAGTCAAGACAATAAAATAGAAGTATTACCTGAAGATATTCGCCAATTTGCCAAGATGCAATTGTTTAGTTACATGGGTGGTCAATTAGGTGCATTGGGCGACAATCAACAATGGGTTGATGATTATGCAAACAGGATGATGCAAGACAAGCGTTTTGTTGAAGACAGCTATCATAGAATTAATGCTGAAAAATTATTTGGTGTATTAGAAACAAATGTAAGTGCATCAGATTCACCAATTACCATAGAAGACTTTACCAAAATGGTAGAAAATCATCATCATTAATTGGTAGCATTTTCATAAATTGGCAAAAACAAATGATTTTAACATAGTCCCGGTTGCATTAGCATCCGGGATTTTTTTATTTAATCTATTGAGGCCCTTGCTTGATTAACCCGTGTTTTTCTAAAGATCCTGTGATCAATTCAACCAGTTTTTGGCCAATTTTTCTGCTTAACAACCATTTGGTTGCTAAACGCAATATGAATCCCCAAAAACCAGCAACAGGAAAAGCGTATAATAAAATGGCTTCTATCCTTTTTTTTATAGCTGGTTCAAATTGTTTAACCATGTTAGCATCAACGCTTGGCCATTGGTTTCCTGATGAAAAAATAGGCATTGGATAATAGCCTTTATCTATTTTAGAAAAAATAGGGATTATCTGATATGCATCATCATGAAAAGATTTGAAAGCGCGCTTATCAATACCTTTGTACCCCTCACTAAAAATAGGATGAGCATCTAGGTCTTTCGCAGGTATTGTAAAATAATTTCTTAAAAACATTTCGCAATTATACCTGCCTAAATAAAAATCATGAATGCGAAATTCCTTATTCATAAAACCACTAAACCCATCAAAAGCCCCACAAGCAATTGCCGAACTGCCTTCTACTTTTTTACCTTTTTGCAATTCAACCATATGATGCCTTGTTGGAGCAATCAAAAATTGACCAGCTTTATCTGAATCCATTGCATCAATTAATGGAACTGGCTTTGCTCTCATCTGCTGCGTCATTGCATTTAAAGTATATCCGATAGTAGAAAATAATTGTTGATCAATTTTAAAAGTTGAAGGCAATTCGCTCGGAAAAGGATCAATCATTAAAACAGTACTTTTAAATGCATCAAATGCATTTTGTAATTTTGCATCATACTGTTGAGTGATTGTACTCAACAATTCACGAACCTTTTCGAAAGGTTCATTATTGATTAATCCTCCATCTACATTTTGTGTGGTATATATTTCATCTGATGATTGGTTTATTGTATTATTGGTTTTATTCAACCAAGGATTTTCTAAAATACTAGCCAATGGTCTTTGAAGTACCCTAGAGCTAAGCCCAATCGGAAATGCACCTGTTGCCATAGCGGCATTTTTTGCAATCGCACAATTCAACCCATCTTTAAAATTAAGTGGTATCCAGCCAAGTTGATAATCGGATGCATTTAAATTAAAACAGGCATAATCATTATGCACTGCCATATTGTAATTTTTCTTGCTTATATCGCTATTAAAAGCAATATTGTATTTGAGGCCTTCTAAATTAGTAAGAGTAGTAAATAATTTTAGTTGATCTGCGAAATAAGCTGGAGTTGGCAACCATTCTTGCTCATTGTTGGCAAAGGTTCTATCAGCAATTTCATCAATAAATGATCCATTCAATAAAGCATCTACCCTTTTATGTTTTTCAATATCAGCTTGATTGAGCATTTTACTCAACATGTCATTCCCCAATAAATCTACCCAACTATGGTAAAATTTATTTTCTGGATGCGTTTTCAATAGTTTTTCAGATGGATCAAATTGAACTGGTTTTTTGGGATAATTAACCATTGCTGCTGTAACCATTCCTGTCATACCGCCGGCAGAAGCGCCACCAATTACAGAAATCAAGACTTTGTGTGAAGGCGTATGTTTGGATCCTCTTCTTTTTTCCCATTCCTCCAATGCCTCAATTAAATAATCCATTACCCCTGCTGTATATGCTCCCGCAGATACAGCTCCCGCCATACATAGGCCAATATGAAAAGATTTTTCGCTCATTCAATAAAATCAGCTACACGAACCTAATTAAAAGCCCTTTTCATATCAACCGTGTTTTCACGGATTTTTTGAAATTGCGGTTAATGGGTCAAAATCGGTTTTTTTCATGTCCTTTTGGCGGAAATGGAGGCTTTGCACAAAATTTGAATAAGTAATTGCTACTGAAATGCCAAAACACTTATCTTCAAAGCGAAAAATGACACTATGAATATTGGAAAAGAATTCGATAAATATGCTGTAAAACACCAAGGAATTAGCAGTGCTGTTTTACACAATTACAAAGCTTTTGGACAACCTAGTAATTTAACTCCCTACATCATCGAAGAGCGCCCACTAAATGTGGCTAGTATGGATGTTTTTAGTAGATTAATGATGGACCGAATTATTTTTTTAGGAGAAGGCATTAATGATTATGTAGCCAACATTGTAACTGCTCAATTATTATTTTTAGAAAGCACCGATAGAGGAAGAGATATTCAAATGTATATCAATAGCCCAGGTGGAAGTGTTTATGCTGGATTGGGCATTTATGATACCATGCAATTTATCGGACCAGATGTTGCAACTATTTGCACTGGAATTGCCGCAAGCATGGGACAGATTTTATTGTGTGCTGGAGTAGAAGGCAAAAGAACGGCGCTTAAACACAGTAGGATAATGATGCATCAGCCTAGCGGCGGTATTGGTGGCCAAGCAACAGATATAGAAATCACCGCTCGTGAAATAAAAAAATTAAAACACGAATTGTATGCAATCACTGCAAACCATACAGGCAAAACAGCTGAAATGATTGCAAAAGACAGCGATAGAGATTTTTGGATGACCGCTACTGAAGCCAAGGAATATGGTTTAGTGGACGAAGTATTACTAACCAATCCAAGAAAAGAAAAGAAAGCTGTTTAATGGATTTCATTCATATCTCAGCCCTAAAAAATATTTGAAACAATAAAAAAAATACAATGATAGAATCTAAATATATAATCAATCCTTATCTAGCTAATGAAGATGAAGAACATGAAGAGAAAGATGCAAAGCCCGAACCAATGGGGAGCTTTATGACCAAGAAGATGGAGAAAATGTTCTTCGAAAAAAGAACTGTTTATTTATGGGGAGTAGTGGATGATAAGTCTGCCAGAGATGTGGTAAGTAAATTATTGGTATTGGATGCAGATAAACCAGGTGAAGAAATTAAATTATTCATCAATAGCCCTGGTGGAGTTGTAACAAGCGGTATGGTTATATACGATACCATGAAAATGATTAAAAGCCCAGTAAGTACTGTTTGCATGGGGCTAGCGGCAAGTATGGGTTCTATTTTATTAAGTGCGGGAGTAAAAGGAAAAAGATTTATTTATCCGCATGGAGAAGTAATGATACACCAACCAAGTTTGGGTGGATATTTTCAAGCAACCAGTGCCGATATCGAAATTCAAGCCAATCAAATTAAAAAAACCAAAGAATTGGGAGCCAATATTCTGGCAGCCAACTGTGGTAAATCTTTTGACCAAATAATGGCAGATTTTGATCGTGATTACTGGATGGATGCCAAAGAAGCTGTTGCCTATGGCATTGTGGACGGTATTCTAGATCAGATTTAGCCCATCAAAAAGGGTATTACCTAATTATCTTATAAATTAATCACTACTAAGATTAACTGTAGTATTTTTGCACCCGTATGGCTAAAACATCCATTTTACATTGTTCTTTCTGCGGCAGAAGCCGTGATGAAGTAAAGATTTTAATTGCAGGTCAAGAAGGGCATATTTGTGAAAATTGCGTAGATCATGCTCAGGAAATTATTGATCAAGAGTTGAATACAAAAAAAGATGGTTCAGGTAACAATGGATCTAATTTTAAACTTACCATCAGAAAACCTGCTGAAATAAAATCATTCTTAGACGAATATGTAATTGGTCAAGATGATGCAAAAAAGATTTTAAGCGTAGCTGTTTACAACCATTTTAAAAGAATCAACTACAAACAGGCTTCAGATGATGTAGAGATCGAAAAGAGTAATATCATCATGGTTGGCGAAACAGGTACAGGTAAAACACTATTGGCTAAAACAATTGCCAGATTGCTGAATGTTCCTTTTGCAATTGTTGATGCTACTGTTTTCACGGAAGCCGGTTATGTGGGCGAAGATGTAGAAAGCATGCTTACCCGTTTACTCCAAAACTGTGATTATGATGTAGCTGCAGCTGAAAGAGGAATTGTATATGTAGATGAACTTGATAAAATTGCACGCAAGGGAGATAACCCTTCTATTACAAGAGATGTAAGTGGCGAAGGTGTTCAACAGGGTTTATTGAAAATGTTGGAAGGAACAGAAGTGCTTGTTCCACCTCAAGGAGGAAGAAAACATCCAGAGCAAAAAATGATTAAAGTAGACACAAAAAATATTTTATTTATTTGCGGCGGAGCATTCGACGGAATTGATCAGGTAATTGCCAGAAGGGTTAATACAAATGCCATAGGGTTTAGTGTTAACAAAGAAGAGCAAGAGCACCAACGCAAGAATTTGTTGCAGTTTATCAATGCACAAGATTTAAAAAAATTTGGCCTGATACCAGAATTATTAGGAAGATTACCTATTGTTACTTATTTGAATCCTTTAGACAAAGAAACCCTGAGAAGTATTCTTACAGTTCCAAAAAACTCACTAATCAAACAATTCACCCGTTTATTTGAAATGGAAGGTATTGATTTAGTAATTGAGGATGATGTGCTCGATTTTATGGTTACCAAAGCACTAGAATATAAATTAGGCGCAAGAGGGCTTAGAAGTATTTGTGAAAGTATACTTACTGATGCAATGTTTGAGTTGCCAGGATCAAGTACAAAGCATTTTACAATAGATATCAGCTATGCCGAAAAAATGTTTGGCAAAAGTAAATTGAGCGCTTTAAAAGTTGCTTAAAATATTCTTTATAAAGTAAATTTTTTCCAATGAACGAGCTTTTAGAAAAATTAATGAAAGAAGCAAACTTAGATGCCAAACAAGCAGAAAAAGTGATTGAAACAGTAGCCAATTTTGTGAAAGAAAAATTTCCTATGTTGGGTGGTGCAGTTGATCAGATTTTTGGTGCAGGAAATAAAAACGACGAATAATTGTTTAACATCATTTCGCTGATTCAGCTAAAATAATTTACGAAAGCAACATAGTACTACAAGGAATCAAAAAAACTATTGATTTAATACTTCTCTTGATATTACCAATTTCTGTATTTCAGAAGTTCCTTCGCCGATGGTACACAATTTTGCATCGCGATAGAACTTTTCTACCGGAAAATCTTTAGTATAACCATAGCCACCAAAAATTTGTACCGCATCGTTGGCTGTTTTAACTGCAATTTCACTGGCATAATACTTGGCCATAGCGCCCGCTTTTGTTACATTTTCACCCCTTGCTTTAAGATCACAGGCCTGCCATATTAAAAGGTCGGATGCCATAATCTCAGTAGCCATATCAGCCAATTTAAAACTGATTCCCTGAAAATTGGCAATCGGTTGATCAAACTGATGTCTTTCCTGTGCATATTTTAAAGATGCTTCATAGGCTCCTTTAGCAATACCAACAGACAAAGCTGCTATAGAAATTCTTCCCCCGTCTAAAATTTTCATAGCCTGACGAAATCCATCTCCCACATTACCCAGTCTATTGTCATCAGCAATAATACAATTGTCGAATATCATTTCAGCAGTTTCACTTGCGCGCATCCCTAATTTATTCTCTTTTTTACCTGCTGAAAAACCAGGGGTTCCTCGCTCTACAACAAACGCTGTTGAATTACCACTTTTACGCGGCTCTCCTGTTCTACATATCACAACAGCAATATCACCAGATTTTCCATGAGTAATCCAGCTTTTAGTGCCATTTAAAATCCATTTATCGCCCTCTTTCACAGCCGTGGTTTGCATATTTCCTGCATCACTTCCCGTATTTGGTTCTGTTAAACCCCATGCCCCAATCCATTCTGCAGTTGCCAATTTAGGCAACCAGATTTGCTTTTGTTTTTCCGTGCCAAAACTTAAGATATGGTTGGTACAAAGAGAATTATGAGCAGCTACACTGAGCCCTATAGAGCCACAAACCTTGGCAATTTCTTGTATGATAGCATTGTATTCGTAATAACCCAATCCCGCCCCACCATATTCATGTGGCACCAATACGCCCATTAAACCGAGTTTACCCATTTCTTTAAAAACTTGAATGGGGAATTCCTGCGATTCGTCCCAGATCATTAGGTTTGGTTTAATATATTGCTCGGCAAATTGTTTGGCCGTTGCTGCAACCTGTTGCGTAATTTCTGATTCTTTAAAATGCATATAATCTATTTAAATAGATGGGGGCCGCTAAACATTTATAGTTAGTGACCCCCTAAAAACAAACAATCGTTAGTTAGTTTTCGAAGCAAAAATAGCTTTATTTAGTTCTCCAACAAATTGTTTATTAAAAAAACTTATTCAACCTTCAATTTGGGTATGATCTGTTGATAAACCGATTCTGAAATGAATACAATCTGCTTTAAATCGGCTAATTGTGCAAAGTTTCCGTATTGCTTACGATACAATACAATGGCTTTTGCCACTCCTTCATCAATCCCTATTTGCATCAATTGAGCAACGCTGGCATTGTTTATATTTAGAATACTGTCTTTTCGTTTATATGAATTGTTCAATTGGATGGAGTCTATAGACTGTTGATTGATCTTTGTTGAATCTACCGTTAACAAAGGCAATATGCTATTAAAAACCGAGTCTGAAATGCCATAGGTTTTTCTTACTTGTTCTATACTCGTAAATCCCCCCAGTTTTCCTTTATAGTTCAAAATTCTTTTGGCTAAAACAGGACCTATTCCTAACAGCGATTCCCAGTCCGCTGCTGATGCCGTATTGATCTCAATTTTCTTGGGAATTGGTTGAGCAACTGAAGCTTTACTTGAATGATAAACAGGATTATCTGCAATTTGTATAAATGGAATAAGCCGATCCGCATCGGATGGCATCAAGCCCCAAATTTTTCGGATATCGTTTGGGTTCCTAAATCTTCCGCCCTTATTGAGATAATTGATAATTGTACGGATTGTTTTTTGGTTGATTCCTAATTTTTGCCAACCCATTTCATTCAATGTATTAGGGTCGAAATAAAATTCGGACTTAACTATTGATTCATTCAAAGGGTTTCGATTTGTTGAAGTAGAAACAATCGTTTCATTTGAGTTAGAGTCTAATGAACCCAGTATACTTGAATCTAATTTTGGCGACTCCAAATCGGGAGAATAAAATTCGGGAAGCATTAAAAAAAATGCAATGATTGCCAACAGCGCAATAATACCTAGCCTTTCTTTTTTAGAAAAGCTAAACCAGTCATTCAATAAAGATTTCATCCTTTTAATCAATAAAAGGGCTTACAAACAAATAGTTAATCCATCATGTGCCAATTGAATATGTTGATTCAATTCGCTATTGATTGTTTTATGCTTACCCAACTGGTGACTAATATGGGTAAAATACACTTTTGGAATATTCAATTCTTGAGCCAATTCTACAGCTTCATCCAAAGTAAAATGAGAAATATGTTTTTCTTTTCTCAATGCGTTCAATACCAATACCGATGACCCACGGATTTTTTCTTTCTCCATTTCTTCAATTTTATTGGCATCAGTGATATAGGTAAAATCTCCGAATCGGAATCCTAAAACAGGCATTTTATGATGCATTACTTCTATCGGAATGATTGGTATATCACCAATCATAAACGGACTCGCATCTATAGTAATTAAATCTACATCTGGAACGCCTGGATACTTTTTATCGCCAAATGCATAATAATAATCGCGTCGGATAGCCTCCTCTGTTAGTGAATTAGCGTACACTTTCATCGACTGTTGAGAAAAAAAATTAAAAGCCCTAATATCATCTAAACCAGCCAAATGATCTTTATGAGGGTGTGTAAATAATACAGCATCGAGTTTGATGGTATTTGTTCGCAACATTTGATATCTAAAATCTGGCGTAGTATCTACAACAAATGTGGTGGTGGGAGAACTCACTAAAATACTGCTTCTTAGTCGTTTGTCATTCGAATCTCGAGAATTGCAAACATCGCAACTACAACCTATCATTGGAATACCCGTACTAGTGCCGGTTCCTAAAAATTGAATGGTAAGTGGTGGATGATTCACGCTATAAAACTAATTGAAATAGATGAATCTAAAATAGTATTTACCGCAAAAAACTATGCTTCTGTAGCGGATTTTTTTACAATATCATCGTAGAGTTTCTGAGACTCATGGGTTAATTTGTCAAATTCAATGGTCAACTGGGGAATAATTTCCATTAGGGTATTGATTCTTCCTTCTGTATTCAGAAATTTATTCAACACCACCACTTTTCTAGCTTCGAGTAAACACCAACCACTTTGAAATGTGCCACGCTCATATCTTACTACATAGCCAGATTCTCCCAAAATATCTTCTAATTTATCAACTACAGATTGTGTATACTTCATACCTGATCCCTAGGGCTTTATATTTGAACAAATTTAAGTTTAGCTTACTGGATAAATGGATCCTTTTATCCACAAACTGATCATAAAGGGTAATAAAACCTGCTTTGGCCTACTTAGCCCTTGGTTTCCATCTTAATCAATGGAACAATCATTTCTTCTAAACTGATTCCTCCATGTTGAAAACTGTTCTTGTAATAATTCACATAATGATTGTAATTATTGGGATAGCATAGAAATCCATCTTCTTTGGCAAAAATAAAAGAAGAATTGATGGTTGGGTTGGGCAATCCTGCTTTCAATGGATCTTTAAATGACAAAACATCTTTGTCTTCATAATTCAAATTCCTTCCATGCTTATACCTTAAATTGGTAGTGGTTTGTTTGTCGCCAATCACTTTATGTGGTGTTTTTACTTTTACACTTCCATGATCTGTAGTGAGAATGATTTTAATTTTTTTATCACTTATTTTTTTAAGTGCTTGATGCAGTGGACTATGTTCAAACCAGCTTTTTGTTAGGCTTCTATAACTGGCTTCATCACTTGCCAATTCCTTTAAAACTTCCATTTCAGTTCTTGCATGGCTAAGCATGTCTACAAAATTATAAACAATTACATTCAATTGATTGCCGAGTAAATTATGCATATTACTAACCAACAGTTGACCATCTTGATGATTTACTATTTTATGATAGCTCATTTTAACATCATCTTTCCTCAACTTCTTTAACAGCGCTTTTAAAAAATCTTCTTCAAACAAATTTTTTCCACCTTCTTCTTCATCATTTTTCCATTGTTCAGGAAATTTTTTTGCAATATCTGCGGGAAGCATACCTGCAAAAATGGCGTTCCTGCAGTATTGTGTAGCAGTTGGAAGTATTGAATAAAAAGCATCTTCTTCGGTAATCTTAAAACTTTCTGTTAAGATTGGTTGAATTGCTTTCCATTGATCTAATCGTAGATTGTCTATTAAAATCAAGAATAAGGGAACATCTGGTTCTAAATGAGGCAATACTTTAAATTGCATTAATTGATGACTCATTATAGGAGATTCAGCAGAAACAGGATTGATCCAAGATGCATAGTTTTTACAAACAAATTTTGAAAAAGCCGCATTGGCTTCTTTTTTTTGTTCATAGAAAATACCGCGCATTTCTGGGCTATCGCTTTTTTCCATTTCCAATTCCCAATAAACCAATTTTTTATACAAGTCTATCCATTCTTGGTAATCTGGATTTCCAGATAATGCCATAAACATTTCACTAAACTGTTGCTGATAAGAGCTTGTAGTTTTTTCTGCAACCAATCTTTTATTATCAATTATTTTTTTAAGACTTAACAATACTTGATTTGGATTAACCGGCTTTATCAGATAGTCGCTAATTTGACTACCAATAGCTTCATCCATTAAATTTTCTGTTTCATTTTTTGTGATCAACACGATGGGCAAATGCTGATGAATGGCTTTCATCCTACTAAGTGTTTCTAAACCAGTTATTCCCGGCATCGATTCGTCCATTAATACTACATCAACATCAGCAGTTTTAATGTATTCCAATGCATCAAATCCATTGGTTAATGTATGTACAGTATACCCCTTACTTTCCAAAAAGATTTTCTGCGATTGCAGACTTTCAATTTCATCATCTACCCAAAGTATGTTTGCGATTGCCATTTACTATATTTATTTCTCATTAACCAATAACCTTATTAAGAAATAAGAATGATGAATTAAGAATTATGAAATATTAACCCTATAACCAATAACTAATACGTTAAAGCTATTTATAAATTTGATTCTTTCACAATTTTGTATCTTCACCCTTAAAACTATTGCCTTGTTTTAACAATTCATCAACAGCATGTCTATAACTAAAAGAAAAATAATCAATGACCCCGTATATGGTTTTATTACCATCAATGATCCTTTGATATTCTCCATCATCGAGCATCC
>JBILRH010000106.1:0-6302 GCA_044372715.1 Sediminibacterium sp.
TTGCAGCAGCTCGATCTCCATTGGTTAAATTGTTACCAATTTCAACCAATGCATTGGTTGTTCCACTTAAAGCACTCAATACAACAATTTTTCTTTCATTGTCTTTAGTAATTAACTGAGCAACTTCTTGCATACGTTCAGGCTTTCCAACACTGGTGCCACCAAATTTCATAACTTTCATACTACTCCTCCCCCATTTTTATACTATTAATAGAATATTTACAAATGTAATTCAGAAGACTGATATTGAATAAGCTACTGCCTAAAAGGACGCTAATAAGCATATGGGCCTTATGAGATTAGCAACTACTTCGCTTACAGGAAAAGATTGATCCTTAAAAAGACCATTACAATATCATCTATAGTGCATCTATGTTAAAGATAGCACCAGTATTATTCAGGTCAGTTAGAACGGATTCAAGTAAAGGGATTCCATCCTTTTTTCTAATTAATTCCATTGCTCTTTCCGGATCTCCCGGAATTAATACCCTTTCATTACCTGCTGATGGTTTTGCATTTCTAAAACGTTCAATCCAATTATCCATATGCGTTTTAAAATCTTCAGCCGGACGAAATGCATCAATACGCATTGCACCAAAAAAATGTCCCAGGCCTTTTCCAGGCATATTTTCAGGCATGTTAATATAAGCAGGAAATGGTGGCGCCCATGGGCCGTAAGAAGCCCCACTTAATACTGCAGAAAAAATATCTACAATACTACCCAAAGCATATCCTTTATGGCTTCCATGTTCACGATCAGATCCTAAAGGAAGCAAAGACCCATTTTTCTTTAGTATGTTGGCGTCGGTACTTGCATTTCCACTTTCATCTTGCACCCATCCTATTGGCGCTTCTCCATTCTTTCTTTGTAGAATTTCTAATTTACCATTTGCAGCGGTGGTTGTTGCAAAATCTGCAACAAATGGGGGTTGATTTCCTGCTGGAATTGCAACTGCTATAGGATTGGTTCCCAACATTTTTTCAATTGAAAAAGTGGGCGCTACTAATGCGCTAGCATTGGTCATTGCAATACCAATCATATCTTCATCCAAAGCCATCATAGCATGATAACCTGCAATGCCAAAATGATTTGAATTTTGTACACTTACCCATCCTGTTCCTACCTGCTTGGCTTTATCAATGGCAATTTGCATAGCATGTGGGGCTACCACTAAACCTAGCCCTGCATCTCCATCAACCACAGCAGTGGAAGGTGTTTCATGAATAACAGCAATATTGGGTTTAGCATTAATACGCTTTGCTTGCCATAACCGAACATAACCACTTAAACGAGCAACCCCATGACTATCTATTCCCCTTAAATCGGCAGACAACAATACTTCAGTTGCTAAAGCAGCAGCTGCTTCATTGCAACCGATTGCAACAAAAATGCTTTTAGTATACCGACACAATTGATCATAAGAAAATACCCGCATAATACTAAACTAATTCAATTAAAACGGAAGGTCATCCATTGGTTCCATGATTTCAGAAGCTGCAGGAGCCGAACTTTGTGAAGCAGCACTTGGAGTTGATTGATAACTACCAGTATTTCCGCCACCATCATTAGACTTGCTTCCTAATAACTGAACACTTGAAACCCTTAATGAAAGTGTTGCTCCATTTACGCCTTCTTTGGTTGTATAAGTTCTTACATCAGGTTGTCCTTCTACATAAACTTGGGTACCTTTTTTAAGATAGGGTGCAATGCCGGTTCTTTCTGTCCAATATGCACAATCTACCCAAATAGTTTTATCCTTTTGGTTTCCTTGTGCATCTTTGTAACGCTCAGTATGCGCTACTGTAAAATTGATTACATTTTTACCACTTACGGTATTCATAACTGCATCTCTTCCCAAATTGCCAATGGCTGTTAACTTGATCATAACAAAAATTTTATAAATATCTGAAAAATGAAATTAAGCAAAATGAGTATTAACCGCAAGGTTTAAGTTTGTTTAACTGTAATCTGCGCTAATTTTTCGCTTTTCGATACCCTCAAAAGGCTTGAGAAAATGCAAATAGGGGCTTTTTTACATTAGTTGTTCTACTTTTGCTTAAATTTTGGTGAATGAGCAGAAAAGGCAAAGTGTTGGTTGCAATGAGCGGTGGTATTGATAGCACTGTTGTTGCATTAATGTTGCATCATGAAGGTTATGAGGTAATTGGAATCACCATGAAAACATGGGATTATGCAACAAGCGGAAGCAGTAGCAAAGAAACAGGTTGTTGCAATATAGATTCATTCAATGATGCAAGACAAGCTGCTGTACATCATGGGTTTCCCCATTTTATCTTAGACATTAGAGAAGAATTTGGCGATTTTGTTATTGACAACTTTGTAGATGAATATATCGCAGGAAGAACACCTAATCCATGTGTAATGTGCAATACACATATCAAATGGAGGGCCTTATTAAAAAGAGCCAATGCGCTAGAATGCGATTTTATTGCTACAGGGCATTATGCTTCCATTCGCCAACATGATAATGGAAGATTCGTAATTAGCAAGGGCTTGGATGAAACCAAAGACCAGAGCTATGTTTTATGGGGATTACAACAAGACCTTTTAAGCAGAACCATTTTACCATTGGGCGGTTATCGAAAAACAGCAATCAGACAAATGGCCATTGATATGGGTTATCCCGAATTGGCTAAAAAAAGCGAGAGCTATGAAATCTGTTTTGTACCAGACAATGATTACAGAGGTTTTTTAAAAAGAAATGTAGAAGGATTAGAAGAAAGAGTAAATGGTGGTTGGTTTGTAGATAAGACTGGGAAAAAACTAGGACAACACAAAGGCTATCCTTTTTATACAATTGGTCAAAGAAAAGGATTGGATATTGCCATGGGACGTCCTATTTATGTAACATCAATTGATCCAGATACCAATACTGTTGTGCTTGGAGAAGAAGTTGATTTGGAACAAAATGATATGCAGATTGGAAAACTAAACTGGATTAAGTACGAAGGTATTAATGATGGCATGGAGGCGTTTACTAAAATAAGGTATAAAGACAAGGGCGCTTTAAGCAATTTATACAATTCCGAAAACGGCATCAGGGCTCGTTTTTATGAAAATGTAAAAGGAATAGCTCCAGGACAAAGTGCAGTATTTTTCGAAGGGAATGATGTTATTGGTGGAGGAATTATACAAAGAGGAGAATTGATTGTTTCTTAAAATTGAAATAAAGCAGCAAACATTGTATCTGCTTTTTGAGTATAGCCTTCTATGATTTTCTGCTCAACCAATTGAGCACCTAAATTGGTTGCAATGAATTGAGCAACCAATTCATTCTCTTTTTCAAATACCGAGCAAGTGATGTATAACAAATAGCCCCCCTTTTTTATTGAAGGAACAATATTGGTTAGAATTTGTTGTTGTAATTGTTGAAAAGCTTCTACCTTTTTATCATCAAAGAAACTAAGTTGCTCTGGAGTTCTGCTCCATGTGCCACTTCCGCTGCAGGGTGCATCACAAATCACCAAATCAAATTGATTTTTATTTATTGACTTATTAAAATCAATTGGCCTCGACAAATCAATTAAAAAAGAATTCAACGGATTAACACCTGCTCTATTAAGCCTTGAATGGAGATTGTGTAAAATTGATTGCCGAATGTCTGAAACAGTCAATTGAATATTTTCAAAAATATCATTTGCTAATATAGATTTTCCACCACTTGCAGCGCAACAGTCCCAAACCGAAAAACCATTTGCCGAATTTACTGTTTTGATTTTTTCAAGCATTGCCCCAACTCTCTGAGAACTTAAATCTTGAATTACAATATCTTCATCAACAGCTACAATGGTTTCCAATTTTGTTCCATTCAGAAGACGTATTGTATTGTTTTCTACTATTTCAAAAAGAATATTTGCTTCTTTTAAACTGTTGAGTACTTTTTCCTTTTTTGCAGGGCGTACACGAATGTATAAATCAGGCTGTATACAATGAGATAAAGAAAATAAATGATGATTGATGTCTTTACTCAGTAAATGATTAAATGGAAATATTGATAAACTTGTAATTGATGCATATTTTGATTGAATAAATGCAACTCGATCCACTAATTTTTCCGACCAGTTTTGTTGCCAGTATTCATCAAACAAAGACGCCCATTCTCCTATTGAGTCATTGCATAAAAAAAGTGCAATTTTAATACCTGTTGCCAGATCCTCGTTTCTTATTACAGGTGCTAATCTGAAATAATTGTAACATAGTTGAGTAATATATTTTCTGTCTTTCGAACCAAATTTTTTATTGGCAGAAAAATGGTTTTTTAAAAATACAGAAAGAGGTATATCGCCCTGATATAAGCCAATAATAGCAATGGAGGAACGAATATAATTTTCAGCGTATTTCATCTTTCCCCCTTTAGAGCCTGTCCCGACTAGTCGGGAGGGTTAGGGGTTGGTTTTTACAATTCCAATAATGTTTTAACTGGATCTTTACCCATCAACAATAGTTCAGGGTTTTCCAATAGATCTTTTACCCTTACCAAGAAGCTTACGCTTTCCCTTCCATCAATAATGCGGTGATCGTAACTCAAAGCAAGGTACATCATCGGGCGAATTACTACCTGACCGTTAATGGCCATTGGGCGTTCTTGAATTTTATGCATCCCCAAAATTGCACTTTGTGGAATATTAATAATTGGAGTACTCATTAAGCTTCCAAAAACACCTCCATTGGTTATGGTAAATGTTCCGCCTTGCAAATCATCTGCCGTAAGTTTACTATCTCTGGCTTTACCAGCTAATACAACTACTGTTTTCTCAATTTCTGCCATACTCATGCTCTCTACATTACGCATTACAGGAACCGTTAAACCTCTCGGAGTACTTACAGCTATGCTAATATCTGCATACTCATGAAAGATGATTTGATCTCCATCAATATAAGCATTCACTGTAGGCCATTCACCCAATGCAATAGCACATGCTTTTGCAAAGAAACTCATGAATCCGAGATTAACCCCATGACTTTCTTTAAATTTATCTTTATGTGCTTTTCGAATATCCATGATACGAGTCATGTCCACTTCATTAAATGTGGTAAGCATGGCTGTAGTATTCTTAGATTCAACCAATCTTCTACTGATTGTTTTACGCAAGGCACTCATTTTTTCCTGACGTAGATTTCTACTATTCAATTCGGCTCCAGCAACAAAAGCTTTTTTACCAGGGTTTTGAAGTGCTACTAAAACATCCTGTTT
This sequence comes from Sediminibacterium sp., assembly GCA_044372715.1. Taxonomy (GTDB): domain Bacteria; phylum Bacteroidota; class Bacteroidia; order Chitinophagales; family Chitinophagaceae; genus Sediminibacterium. The sequence continues at coordinate 5,217 of JBILRH010000106.1, forward strand.
CAATATTTTGCCACCAACTCCAGATGGAGTGATGGTTTTACTGTCTATTTTTTTATCAGCGATGATGGCTGAAGCTACTGGGGTTGCTTTTAAATCAATTGCCGAAGGGGTAGCGATTGTTTCAGTAGCAGCTTTTGGACTGCTTACTGGCTTATTGGTTTCAGCAAGAGTTGGTGAAGCCTGAGCTGGTTTTGCTGCAGTTTCATCAATAGAAGCCAACACATCTCCAATATTCAATGTATCACCTTCTTTACCTATAATGGTTAATATTCCCGCTTTTTCAGCATTCACTTCAAAAGTTGCTTTTTCACTTTCTAACTCTGCAATAACTTCATCGCGTTCTACCCATTCTCCATCTTTTTTGGTCCACTTCAACAAAGTAACTTCGTTAATCGATTCACCTACTGTTGGTACTTTAATCTCAATCATATTTTTTTATTATCTATACGTTAAATGCGGTTTCAATAATTTCTGCTTGTTCTTTTGCATGAATTTTTGCATATCCAGTTGCAGTTGAAGCACTGGCATTTCTGCTGATAACCCCGAAATTAATCGATTTTAAATTCATTTGTAAAAAGCTGGCAGCTCCCATATTCATAGGTTCTTCTTGAACCCAGAACCAAGTTGCTTTATTGTATTTTGCATACAATGCTTCTATTTGTTTATTAGCCAAAGGATAAATTTGCTCTAATCGAATGATGGCTATATCCTTACGATTGTCTTTTACTTGTTTATCGGCTAATTCGTAATATAATTTACCAGTACAGAATAAAACTTTTTTAACTTGAGCTGCATCATTTACAAATACATCATCAATTAATTCCTTAAATCCGCCAGTAAGAAACTCATTTGTTTTACTGTATGTTTGAGGATTTCTTAGATTGGCTTTCGGAGAAAAATTGATCAATGGTTTTCTGAAATTCCAAGTCAATTGCCTTCTAAACATATGGAATAAATTAGCAGCAGTTGTGATATTGGTAATCACCATATTCAACTCTGCACACATTTGCAAGAATCGCTCCATTCTAGCACTACTGTGTTCAGGACCCTGCCCTTCATAACCATGAGGCAATAACATGATCAAGC
>JBILRH010000107.1:0-6264 GCA_044372715.1 Sediminibacterium sp.
ATCTAGAAGGTGTAGGCGAAGGTGGTTGATAACCAAACAATCCATCACTACTGCGTTCATAGAAATAGGCAATCATTGGATACTTCTTTTTTGGATCAAAATCTTCAGGCTTGTAAACAATGCCTTCTGCTTCTCTTCCTGCATAAGACTTCCATTTAAATAATTCAGCTGTTCCCCAATTATAATTTGCTTGTTGGGGATTAGGTTGAAATAAAGAGTTACCTGAAACTGTCTCCTTTCTTCCATTAACCATATCTGAATCTATATCTAAGACAATCTTAATATCGGCACTTCGCTGATAGGTTTCTGAGCTATAGCTCAACACCATTGCATCTTTTGCTTTAATTGCATTGGCAATACGAAGAGGATAAGTATGTTTTAATCCTGAAGGCAATTCAAATGCATTGCCCATAGTATGGTACTTCAACCCGCTGCCTTTATCTGTTTCATTGAAAATGGATAATAGCAATAATTGATTGGACTTTATTACGCGCTCCTCTCTATTCAACACTATATTTCTAAAAGTGTAATTGTTTTTTCTACCTAAACCATTAGTAATACAAACAGAAGCAGTAACGCCAGAAGGATCTAATTTCCAGATATCAAACTGATCATACACCAATACATGTGTATCATTTTCCATCCAACCAGCTATACCATAAGGATTGGGATTATCTGGCACATCATTGTCTACATCATAAAAAGGATTTTTAACATCTTTTCCTAATGCATTGATTTTTTGATCAGCAGCATTGTACGCAAAATATTGGCGTTTTACATCGTCATACATCATCAAATAATTTCCTGTTGATGAAGGAGATACATTTCCCTTAAAATCTTTTGCAATCAATTTTTTTACCCCCGTTTCTGGATTGATTTCATAGATATCATTGAAACCATTTCCCTGCCATTGCGTAGCAATTCTTTTTCCTTCATCGCTGGCTCCATAAAACAGGGCACCGTCTCCTTCATTGGTTTGAATAATATTTCTAAATGCCAAACCACCTAATTGTACAACAGATTTAGAATTAAAATCATAACGTGCAATATGCGCTCTTGCTAATTCTTGAGTGAGATTGCGTAATTGTACTGGTTGTAAATAATCATCTTTATGATTCCAAACATCTACACTTACCCTTTCAAAATCTGGTGTAACGGTATCTTTCACGGGAAGAATGGGTGCTGTACCAAAAAATAAGCGCTTTCCAGTTTTACTAAATGTAATGGCTTGACCATTATCACTCACCATCCAATTATTCGGAACTCCATTGGTATTTTTATCTACAATCATTAATGCGCTGTCTACACCTTCAGCATGATAATACAATTTATAAAATCTCTGAAGCGACTTTGCACTACTATCACGCTCAGCCACAAAAGCCAATTGTTTTCCTGATTCATCCATACGATAGCTTTTTGCATCATTAAAGCCAGCAAGAATGGTAGCAGCCTTACCCGATGAAAGATCAACACGCACAACCATTGGTTTTATTTTTGCATCCCCAGTTTTTTTTGAGGTTTCGTACAATAAAACATTGCCTTTTTTATTGAAAAAATATTCGCTTACCAGCTTATACACTTTCTCTTCGCCAGTAGCTAAATTTCTAACAACTAAATCCGTACCTTCTTCAAATGGATCTTCAGCTGCTCTTGGTGTAGTTGGTCCATTTCTACGAGGCGTTTGTAAAACGCTAATACCTTTCAACTTAACATCGTTGGCTTTGTTGCGTAAACTATCTACTACTTTCATTAAGCTATCTGCCATATTTACCATCGCATTTACTCGCGAGGCAGAATCCATTTCAACACGAGGTGTAGGTGCTGCTGGCAATGCTTTTTCCATTAAATAAGCAACAATATTTGCATTTTCATCTGCTACCTTAAAACTTTTAACACGAGCTATCTTGGTAACTTTTCCTGAAGCTAGTTCAATAATCGCCAAAGAATCTTTGGGCATATCTTCTGGCTTCTTCTTTTTTACTCTAGCATCTCGAGTATCAGCAAATAAAGGCTTGATTCTACAAACTAAAAATTTACTATTATCAGTTATAATTGCTCCATAGCCTCTAGCAATTTCTGCCTTAGCGGCACCTTCTGTTGATTTTACAAATAAAATACCATCTCCTTCTTGTGGAGTAACTGTGAATGCAAGATATTTTCCATCATTACTGAGTATTCGCTCTGCAATATTTTGCCATCCATCATAAACTGTATGATCCAATGGCTTTTTCTGGGCGAATAAGGCCAGATTTGCAAAAAACAATAGGCCTATTAGCTTTAATTTTCTCATGTTCAAGTTAATTTTGTGGATTACGAATATAATTAAACAAAACCGATAAAATACTGTTATAACGGTGTATTTAATAAAAAGTGAAAAAATCATGATTTTTATAAAGAGGGCATTGTTAACCGTATTATTTTTTTTCGAATTAACCACCTTATCGGCTCAAAATAAAGGAGTAATTGCTGGGCAAATTCTAGATCAATCACTTCAAAAACCTATACCAGGTGCTACTATTCAAATTGGCACACAAACAAGTATAACTGATAGTTTAGGGAAATTTAGAATCATTAATATCGCTTCTGGCTCTTATACAGTAAGTTTCAAAACCATCGGTTTCCTACCTCAAACAAAATACAATGTTGCCATTACTTCCGGCAACGAAAATGTTTTAATGATAGAATTAGAACCTTCTGTTACCAATCTATCTAATGTTACGGTTTCTTCAACCAGCCGTAATAAATCCGCTAAAGCTGCAACACTTGAAACTCCATTAAGTGTTCAAAGACTCACTACAGAAGAAATCAAATCCAACCCTGGGGGGAATTTTGATATTTCCAGGGTAATACAAGCCCTTCCTGGTGTTGGTGGAACTGCTGCCACAGCAGGTTTTAGAAACGATATCATTATTAGAGGTGGAGCACCCAATGAAAACGTATATTATTTAGATGGAATAGAAATTCCAGTAATCAACCATTTTTCTACTCAAGGCAGTGCCGGAGGCCCTGCAGGAATACTCAACGTAAGCTTTATTGAAGAAGTAAAACTAAGTTCATCTGCCTTTGATGCCCGTTATGACAATGCGCTCTCATCGGTATTTGAATTCAAACAGAAAAAAGGAAATAGCAATCATTTACAAGGAAATATTCGTTTAAGCGGAACAGAATTTGCCGCTACTTTTGATGGGCCACTTTCTAAAGATAGAAGAACTACTTTTTTAGCATCAGCTAGAAGAAGCTATTTACAATTATTGTTCCAAGCAATTGATTTACCTATCAGACCAAACTATTGGGATTTTCAATATAAAATCAGTCATCAAATCAATAAAAAAACATCCATTACTTTCCTTGGAGTTGCTGCAATAGATGAATTTAGCTTTGCAGCTCCCAAAGAAGCTACTCCAGAAAAATTATATGCGCTCAATAGTAACCCATCGATCAACCAATGGAATTATACTGTTGGAGCAAGCATCAAGCATTTATTGAATAATGGTTACTGGAATTTAGCTATTAGTAGAAATGAATTTGACAATCAACTGGAGAAATACGAAAATAATTTGGGGCCTGTTAAAGGATTAAAAACATTGAATTTTCAATCTCGTGAAACAGAAAATAAATTGCGATTTGATGTAAACAAATCCTACGCTGGATGGAAAATAAGTTATGGTGGGGTTGCACAATTAGTATCTCAAACCAATACTACTCAGCAAATAATTAAAGCAGCAGTAACAGACAATAGTGGCAATGTTATTATTCCTGCAGTTGTAAATAATTTTGCTGGCTCGATCAGCATGGGACGTTTTGGCGCTTTCACTCAAGTTGGAAAGCGATTTATGGATAATAAATTAGGCATTAGCGGAGGATTAAGATTCGACCAAAATACGTTTACAACAACTGGCATGAATCCGCTGAAAACATTATCACCACGTATTGCATTAAGCTATGTTCTTGCAGATAAATGGACATTAAATGCTTCAGTTGGCTCCTATTATAAACTCCTTCCTTACACAGCTTTAGGCTTCAAAGACAATGCTGGCAATTATGTTAATAAAGACGGAGATTATACGCGCAGTACCCATTATGTTGCAGGAGTAGAATTTCTTCCTTCAAGTGCTACAAGGTTTACATTTGAAACTTTTTACAAACAATACAACAATGTACCTATTAGTGTAAGAAATGGAATTAGCTTATCCAATCAAGGAGCAGATTTTAACGTACTTGGCAATGAAGATATATCTACCAATGGTAAAGGTAGGGCATATGGATTTGAATTTTTTGCACAACAAAAATTGAGTAAACGATTCTATGGTGTTTTGAGCTATACATTTTTTTACAGCCAGTACACCAATGCCAATTTAAACTATACTGCTAGTTCATGGGATAATCGCCATTTATTGTCATTATTAGGTGGATATAAATTTAATCGTAACTGGGAATTGGGATTGAAATTTCGCTTTCAAGGTGGTGTTCCCTTCACCCCTTATGATATGCTCGCAAGCAGAACCAACTACTTAACACTTGGAACTGGGATTTTAGACTATACTCAAACCAATAATCAACGATTGAATAATTTCAATAGCAGTGATATCCGTATTGATAAAAAATGGTATTTCAAAAAAGTAACTTTGGATTTTTTCATTGATATTCAAAACTGGTATTTGGCCAAGAGCACAGCCCCCGATACATATACATTTAAAAGAAATGCAGATAATACAGCATTTCTTACAACCAATGGTCAACCCATTCAACAAAACGGAAGCAACGCAATACCGTTTTTATTAAATAATACCGATAATAATTTTACACCAACTTTGGGCTTTATTATTGAGTTTTAATTTCGTTTACCAATAACTACCCTAGCCATTTGTAAAATAACTGACAACAAAATCAATCCAACTCCATAATAAAAGCTGGTATCTAATTGTTCATTTTCATGAAACAAGATAAAAGCTAAAACAATCGCATAAACTGGCTCTAAATTCAAGCTTAAATTTTGTGTAAATGCAGACACTTTCTGCAAGGCTTCTAACATCAACTTCATAGCAACTATGGTACATACCCAACTTAAAATAAGGAGCCAGCCCCAATCAGTAAGACTCGGAAAGATAGATTTGGCAGGAAATAGAAATAAATAAAGCGGCATTAATATCGTCAATACCAATAAACCACCGCTCAACTCATACAACATGATTACTTGTGGTGTAGCAATAGCAATATTTTTTTTATTTAGCACAGAAAACAAAGCAGCCAATGCTGCAGAAAGCACACCAACTAAAATACCAGTTTGGTATCTAGCATCAAAATGAAAGATTAGATAAATACCCGCAAGACTTAATAAACCCAATGACACTTCTACCCAACGTATTTTCTTGGTAATAATTAATGGCTCTAACAAAGAGGTAAACAAACCAGTTGCCGAAAAACAAACTAAACCAATAGACACATTGGATAACTTTATGCTTCCATAAAAACAGACCCAGTGCAATGCAATAATGGCACCGAAAAAAAACAATTTAATGATTGTTGCCTTGGGAAGTAATGTTAATTTCTTGGAAAAATACAAGAGTATTATCAAACTAATAACAGTAATGAAAATTCTGTACCATACCAACAGCATTTCGTTAAGACTAATTAATACGCCTAAAATGCCAGTAAATCCCGCCAAGATCACTGCAATATGTAATTTAATTAACGCCGATTTCATGCAGCTAAACTACTAATTCTTTTTGGGGTCTTGATTATAGCATAAAAACAATCTAAAATAATCACAGAAACAAACATGCCTAAAATGGTTTACAATCTAATTAGTTTTATATATTTAAAGTTATTATCAAATACCAATGGAACCAATCATACAACTTAAGGGAGTATTTAAAAACTATGGTGAAAAACAAGTACTTAAAGGGATTGATCTCTCAATCAATGCCGGACAAGTAATTGGATATATAGGACCAAATGGTGCCGGCAAGAGCACCACGGTAAAAATACTATGTGGCTTGATTTCAGACTATGATGGAAAGGTAACAGTAGCAGGTATCGATTTAAAAGAAGATCCTGTTGCAGTAAAACGCAAAATAGGTTATGTTCCAGAATTAGCCGAGCTATACGATGTACTTACACCTGTTGAATTCTTAGGTTTGATGGCAGAATTATACGATATTCCGAAAATAGTGGCAACGGAAAGAATTCATAAAATGCTTACTGCATTTGGGTTGGAAGCCAATATGAACAATCGAATGGACACCTTCAGCAAGGGTATGAAGC
>JBILRH010000108.1:0-6231 GCA_044372715.1 Sediminibacterium sp.
CTTACAGCAAGTGATGTTGAAGAATTTCCAAACAATGCCTTTGGTGAATGCTGCAAGTTGTAAAAAAGCAGTGAATTTATCGGGTGAAACATTGGTTAGTAATTATCCCAATCCATTTGTGAGTAGTACTGTTATTACTTTTAAAACCAATGGTGGCCATACATTGATTCAAATTATAGATACCATGGGAAGGGTTATTACTAATTTAATCGATCAAACTTACTCAGCAGGAACTTATACAGTTACTTTTAATGCAGGAACCATTCCTTCAGGAATATACTATGTAAGATTGCAAAATATGAGTGTTCAACAAGTAAGGGCCATGATTAAGGCGGGAAGGTAACTGTAGTTTCTTTTTATTGCCTGAGTTGCACCTAGTTAAGCATGGAAAAAACTGAAAATCGATTTTTTGCAACAATGATGTAAATATTGGCAAAAAAAGTGGAACTTCGTATACTAGAATATTTGATCCTTCATGTGCAAGAAATACTGGTCATGCTTTTTTACCATTTTAATTTTAGTACTTCTCTTTAAAAGCGATTTAGCTGCACAATCTTGTAGTTATACCATCAGCGGACAAATTACGAATAAGCCAACTAAAAAGGCTATGGCATCTATTACCGTATTGGTGAATCCCGGAAATTTTAAAACCATTACAGATAGTCTTGGTAATTTTTTGATTTCAAAATTATGCGCTAATAATTATACCATTAAGCTATACAATAAGGATGCATTGATAGAAAGTAAAACCATCGACCTAACAAAAAGCCAAACGATCAATTTTAACATTGATCTTTCAATTACTGATTTAGAAGAAGTTGTGGTAAGGTCTAAAAGAGATGACAATAAAAACAGCATCAAAGAAGAGTTAAGCTTAAAAGAAATCAATCAAACAAGGGGGCAAACATTAGGAGAAGTTTTGCAAAGAGTAAACGGGGTTACAGTTTTGCAAACAGGCAGTACTATTTTTAAACCTGTTATTCATGGATTACATAGTCAACGAATTCTTCTCTTAAATAATGGAATAAGACTAGAGGGGCAACAATGGGGGAGTGAACATGCTCCAGAAATTGATCCTTTTACGGCGGATAAATTTACTGTGTTAAAAGGTGCAGGTGCATTAAGGTATGGAAGTGATGCTATAGGAGGAGCAGTACTGGTAGAACCGAAGGCATTGCCCGAAACACCAGGTACCAGCGGAGAGGTCAATGCTGCTTATTTCGACAATAATCGTATGTATGTTTTAAGTGGAATGGTGCAGCAAAACATCAAAAAAATACCCGCATTGAGTTGGCGATTACAGGCAACATATAAGCGAGGAGGCAATAGTAGAACCCCCGATTATTGGTTATGGAATACGGGGGTTAAAGAGTTTAATTATGCGGCATCAGCAATTTATAGAGGAAAAAAAATTACTTCGGAATTGTTTGTATCGGCATTTAATACCGAACTCGGCATTTTTATAGGATCTCATATTGGCAATTTAACTGATTTAGAAACAGCCATTCAAAGCGAAAAGCCAATTCAAAATATTGATGCCTTTTCTTATGAAATTGGAAGGCCCAAACAAGAGGTTAGCCATTTTATGTTGAAATCTAAAACGATTTATCAATTGAATGAATGGTATAAAATGAATCTTGTTATATCCCGACAAGAAAATATCAGGAGGGAATATGATAGGGCATTTATTACCAATAGACCAGAATTAGAATTAAATATTGGTACATCTATAATAGACCTTTCATTGGAGCAATCGGAGAAAAAGCCATCACAAAACATTGTTGGTATTACTGGAACATTGCAACAAAATGTATGGAGTGGAAGTAGGTTTTTCATACCCAATTTTGAATCGACCAATTTAGCGGCATATGCTATACGAAAATGGAATGTACAACCATGGTCTTTTGAAACAGGCATTCGATACGATTACAAAACACTTACTACTTATAGAAATCAGAATAATCAAACAAGAAGCCTAGAACAAAACTTTAATAATATTTCCGCATCATTCGGTACTACTTATAAAATCAATAACGACTTGCGTTTATTGATGAATGCTGCAATGGCTTGGAGAGCCCCTCAAGTAAATGAATTGTTTGTAAATGGATTGCACCATGGGTCGGCCAGTTTCGAAATAGGAGACTCTACTTTAAAAAGTGAGCGGGCATATAATTTCTCTGCGCAATTAAAATATGAACCAGATAGTAGCTGGAATATTGATGTTGGGGTTTATTATAATCTAATCAACAACTTTATCAATTTAGTTCCATCTGTTCCGCCAACACTTACTTTAAGGGGGGCATATCCAACATTTAGGTTTATTCAAACCAATGCTTTATTGGCTGGTACAGATATAAGCGTACAAAAAATATTCAATAGGAATTGGACAGCTGGGGTAAAAGCAGCTATTTTGTTTGCCAGAGATCGTGTGAAAAATGATTGGTTATTGCAAATGCCTCCCAATCGTTTGGAATATAATCTAACCTATAATATCAGTGCTAAACAAATGAGTAATAGTTATGTGCAGCTAAAATGGATTAATGTATTAGAACAAACAAGGGTGCCCGCTGGGTCTGGCGATTATTTGCCGCCCCCGCCCGCTTATCATTTATTGAATATAGAATTTGCAACAACGTTACAAGTTTACAATAAAAGCACTACCTTTGGATTGAGTATTTTAAATTCCTTGAATACCCAATACAGAGATTATATGAATCGTTTCAGGTATTTTAACGATGAGGTTGGCAGATCTTTGGTGTTGCGGGTTAAAATTGCTTTATAAAATGAATAATTTTTTAATAATTGCATTGGTTATTACTGGTTTGGTTGGTTGTAAAAAAACAGCTAGTCCTGCAGATGAGAATGAACATGAATCTGTTAATAAAATAGAATTTATTTTTAATAGTACAGGATCAGCAACAAGAACTTTTATAACAGAAGATCCAGATGGAGATGGAGGAAATCCGCCTAGTAGAATAGATAGTATAAAATTGAATGCTGGAACTACTTATACTTTAGATGTAAAAACATATAACTTGGTAAATGGGGTTCAAAAGGATATTACATCAGTGATTTCCAGCCAGTCTAGTTCGCATGAATTATTCTTTATTCCTACTGGAGTAATTATAGCAATTACAAAGAACGATAAAGACAGAAAAAACTATCCAGTTGGATTGAATTCAACATGGGTTACAGGTTCCGCTGCAACCGGAACCATCCGATTTAAAGTAATGCATAAACCAGCAGGGATTAAGGGGCCAAATGATGCACCTACTGTTGGTCATAGCGATATTGATCTAAATATCCCTGTAAAATTGCAATAATATTGCAAATAATTTGCAACATTGATTCATTTATAGTAGTTTCGCCTTCATAAAATTATATGAATATGAAAAAATTACTATTGGTTATGGTGTTGTTTGTTAGTGGTGGAATTGTTTCTGCACAAACAAAGTATGGTGTAAAAATTGGCTATAATGCTGCAAATGTTTCTACCAACGAACCTGATATTAAGGAAGATGGTAAAACCCTATCTGGTATTGGATTTGGTGCGTTTGTAGATTTTGCTGTAAGTAAAAATTTCTCTATTCAACCTCAAATTAATTACAATAGAAAGGGAGTTGCATTGGGGCATGGTGGTCACACAGATAAGATTTATTTTAATGTAATTGATATTCCGGTTAATGCCCTTTATCGAACAAATAGTGGATTTTTTATTGGTGGTGGTCCAAATTTTGGATACAATCTTTCTGGTGGATTGAAATCTGAGAAAGATCCTTCAGAAAATGTTGATTTTACTTTTGGTAAAGGCATAGACGATATTAAAAGGTTAGACTTAGGGCTTAATCTATTAACTGGTTATGAATTTAAAAATGGTTTGTTTCTAAGTGCAAACTATTTGGCAGGATTAACCAATTTGTCTAATGATGCCAATGATAAATGGAGAAATAATCTATTCGATTTTTCTTTAGGATACAGTTTTGGTGGAGCTAAGAAGAAATAGTGTTACCAGATAATATTTAAAGCTTTTTATTTATTAATAAAACAAGCACCCCTTTTTAAGGGGTGCTTGTTTTATTAATAATCAGTTGAGTAAATCTTTATAAGTGAGTTCTACTATTCCGGAAATGTCAAGTAAAAAATAATAGTCTATAAATTTGGTAGACTAAACTGCAGCACTTATTTTCGTACAATGAAGCTCAATTATATTGCTTTATCAATTCCCTTGTTTATTGGTTTCATGCTTATTGAATATTTGATAAGTATCAAACAAAAAAAGCAATTGTTTCAATTCAATGAAGCGATTGCCAACATCAATGTAGGCATTGGGGAACGGCTATCGGATATTTTAACAACCGGAGCATTTTTTTATGTTTTTACATGGATTCACCAACATTTTGCGTTGTTCTCCATTCCTTCAACCATTGTTACCTGGATCCTTCTTTTTTTACTAACTGATCTATTGTGGTATTGGTATCATCGTTTTGGTCATGAAGTAAATATTTTCTGGAGTGCCCATGTAGTGCATCATCAAAGTACTGATTATAATTTTACTGTTTCAGCAAGAATAACTGTGTTTCAGGCAATCGCAAGAGGGTTGTTCTGGTCATTTCTTCCATTGATTGGGTTTGAACCTTCTATGGTTGTTATTTTATTATTGATACATGGGGCTTATCCTTTTTTTACACATACACAATTGATTGGTAAATTGGGTTGGATAGAAAAAATATTTGTAACTCCTTCTCACCACAGGGTTCATCATAGCAGCAATCCTGCTTACTTAGATAAGAATTATGGAGATGTATTGATCATCTGGGATAAGCTTTTCGGAACATTTGTTGAAGAAGATGAAGCTCCTGTTTATGGTTTAACAACCCCATTAAACAGTCATAGTTTTCTTTGGCAACATTTTCATTTTTTATTGGAAATGATTGTTGCTGTTAAATATGCAAAAGGATTGAGCGCAAAAATAAAAGTGATTTTTGGTAAGCCTGATGATATCGATCCAAGGCTCAGATTATTATTGGAAAGAAAATTCTTAAGAAGGGAAGTAGCCATATCTGATCATTCCGTTTTACATAATTTTATTGGAATTCAAACGCTAATAACATTAACAACCCTATTTGCAATAATCCTTTTTGAAAAATATTTGCAATCAATACAATTATACATCGCAGCCTTATTTATTATCACAAGTGTAATAAGTACTGGTGCAATGATGGAACAAAAACAATGGGTTTTTTACCTCGATTTTGCAAGGCTTGGATTATTCGGAATATTTATTTACTCGTTTTACCCAAGCTTCTATTTATTGGTAACTATCTTGATTGTTTTGTTTGGCAGTATTCTTTTTTATAAATCTTTACAAAATAAATATGTGCATTTAATTTATCGATATACATAAAATACAGTCGCGTGGCCGAGTGGATAGGCAGAGGTCTGCAAAACCTTCAACGACGGTTCGAACCCGTTCGTGACGTCTGATTCTTCATAAGCAAGCAAGCAAGAAGCTCCTGGTCTGTGGACGGGAGCTTCTTTGTTAAAATCATAAAGGTTATTACTACCTTGCTTATAATTTATTGAGATATGGATATAACCATCAACACCCCCGCTTTACTTTTTCCGGCTATTAGTTTGATAATGCTGGCATATACCAATCGCTTCTTGGCATTATCTAACCGTGTTAGATCATTACACGATAAATACGAAGGGCATGAAAATAGACCTATCATTCATGCACAAATAAGAAATCTGCGTTACCGATTAAAACTCATTAAAAACATGCAAGCATTGGGAGTACTTACTTTCTTAAGCAGTATACTCTGTATGTATTTAATTTATAATGAATGGATGGAAATGGCCCATTGGGTGTTTGCATTAAGCTTATTTATTTTTGCTGCATCATTGGCACTTTCTTTATTAGAAATTCAATTGAGCACCAAAGCCATAGAGCTAGAGCTTAGCGATATAGAAGGATTAGAAGATCCCTCTGTTTTAGAATACATTAAGAGTAAGTTTGATAAAGACAAGGATTAGTCTTCTTCTTTTAAGATAAGCTCTAATAATCTACTATTTTTCTTGTCTATATAGTATTCAAAAAAACGTTTGTCTGCTTGGCTTCTGATATTAAGCACTAATTCTGTTTCGCCGTCTTGTAAGAAATTGAATTTTTCATTGATACTATTCATTACATCGCTTCTGACTTTTTTCTGTAAGCCAAGGTTTTTGTCT
>JBILRH010000095.1:0-6772 GCA_044372715.1 Sediminibacterium sp.
CCGCTGACTGCAATGTGCTACATTGGCTAAGCTCCACTCTTCAATTGCGAAAGGATCTTTCCTGAAAAGTCCACTACCACTGCAAGGAGCGTCAACCACAATTACATCAAAAAAGCCTTCTAATTGCTTAAAATGATCAGGGTCGTTATTGGTTACCACAATATTCGGGAGCCCCCATTTAATACAATTCTCTACTAAAATAGATGCACGAGATTTAATAACTTCATTGGCAATTACCAGCCCATCCATAAAATAACTTGCCAATAAAGTAGATTTTCCACCAGGTGCAGCACAAAGATCCAATACTTTTTTACCAATCGTATTTGCACCAATCAATTGTTCCATTACATGCCATAGAAACATACTACTTGCTTCTTGAACATAATAAGCCCCCGCATGAAATGTTGGATCTAATGTAAATGATGGTCTTTCTTTTAAATAATAAGCATCCTTACACCAAGGAATAGCTCCATCATATAATTCTTCTTGCGCATTGCTGTATTTTAATGGATTTAATCGAACAGATGTTACTTGCTCGCCTGATGCATGAACTTTTTCAAAGGAAGATTGATTAAATCCTTCAATTCCAACTAATGATTCTAGAAAAGATACTGGTAAACTCACCTTATAAAAATACTTTACAATTCATGCGCAAAATAAAATTCAAAATCAATGTAAATTACTAAAACCAAGTACATAAATAATACTTATTTTCTTCAAAAATTGCATTCGAAAAAACAAATTCAGGCAAATGAAGATAGATTTACTATTTTTACCATAAATAAATGAATCATGAAAAAATTTTATTCTCGTTTAATATTTACACTATTATTTCTAATTAGTACTTCCGCTATTGTTAATGGACAAGCAGCACTATTAGTGCTTATATTCGGCGACAAGATTGCCACTGAAAAATTTCATTTAAGTATAGATGCCGGCATTAATATATCATCTATGCCTGGCTTAAAAACCGGAAAATCTAATACAGGCCTATATTTTGGACTAGGCACATTCATCAAAATCAATGACAAGTGGGCTCTTACTCCAGAATTCAAGCCAATTTCTACAAGGGGTGCCAAGTCTGTTATGCCATTACGCGACTATTCTACAGTGTTAACCAATATCAATTATGACATTGAATTAAACTATATTGATGTTCCTATTATTGCACAATACAAGATAAATAAAACAGTATTTATTGGGGCAGGTCCTCAATTGAGCTTTTTAACTTCAGCTAAACAAGTTTCAACGGGAACACTTCCTTTAGGAAGCCAAGTGGATGTTGAAGAAAAAATGAAGGAAAATTTTAAATCGGTTTATTTTTCGGTTCCTTTAGAAATTGGATACAGCTTATCTGATTTTAGAAAAGGGAAAGGGATGGATATCAAATTCAGGTATAATATTGGGGCTAGCGAAATGATCAATGCAAGTAAATATGGATCAACTACTGGCACTACCTTTCAATTATTTCTTTCCTTTCCATTTATTAAATAAACCAATTTCATAAAAAGAAAAATCAATACCGAACTATAAAATGTTGCTTGGCTATTTTTTCTTTACGAAAAAATACCAATCCAATATAAAACAAATCAACGGTAAGGGTTACAGCCTGGTGATTTTGAACATAGGCCCAGGCATCTTCCATTTCTTTACTCCAATGAATATCATCTAAAACAATCACAGCATATTCATCGGTCTTTGAGAGTACTTGCTCAAAATACCTAATAGTAGGCTCGTATCGGTGATTGCCATCTAGAAATGCAAAATCAACTTTTGTTAATTCTTCCAAAGTACTTGCCAAAGTTTGATCAAAATTACCTGTAACAATTCTTATATTATTAATAGACAATTGCTGAAAATTTGCCATTGCAATTGCAGCAACTTCTTTTGATCCTTCCATGGTAATTACATGGCTATTTTGATTGGCAGTTGCTAAATAAGCAGTTGTAATGCCCAAAGAAGTGCCTAGTTCTAAAATATGAGAAGGCGAAAAATAATGGACCAATTTAAAAAGTAATTGACTATACTTTTTGGGTTTCAATGAAGAATGGGCGATTTTTTGAATAGTGCGCATAGGCAATTTATTTACCCTCGAACCTGCTCCAAAGTCTTCTACAGCAATACTTGTATGATTTTTTAATAAATCAGCTCTAACTTGTTCAATTTTTTCGAATGAATAAAATTGACGACTATCATTCATTACGTTGGTTATCAAATCAAATACAAAAGGTGAATGAACCCCATGCCCTTTTCCATTATTAGCTTTTAGGTAATAGCTGAAATATTTTAATGCCAATTGAAAAGGAGTATACATCAAAGATTAACTTTTTGTGAAGGTAATTTTCTGAAGAACCAAAGTACTGCATAAGTTGAAGCAAACACACTTATACAAAAAAATAGTTTAAGAATTAGTTCTATAACGTTCCAATAATTAGGGGTAAAATTCCAAATGGTATAAAAGCAAATAACAATTGTAAACAGGATATTTTTTCTAATGCTGGGTATTAAAAAGAGCAAAGGTAAAAAAACCATTCCTGCAATTCTAAGTATGGGTTCTACATAAAAAGTATTGGAATAATTGCTTAATGTACCATTACTGATGATTGGCTTAAAAAATTGCACCAACCCAATTAAAATTCTTACCAAATACAATCCATAGAAGAACAACATCAAATTCAATGTGGCCAATACATTATAAAACCATTGATTTTTAAAAGAACCAAATAGAATAATCACTACTATTAAGATCTGTATTATGAAATAAAGCAGTGGGAATAAATCCATGAAAACTACCCTTTTTTATGCCAAATTTGAAATCGATAAGGATACACATGTTTAGCATCAGAAGGATAAGCATTGTCTTCTATAAGCGTCCAATTTCCTTCATTTAATTCTGGGAAGAATGTATCCCCCTCAATTTCTGTTTCAACCCTAGTAAGGTAAACCTTATCAGCCATTGTTAAAGCAGCTTTGTAAATTTCTCCTCCTCCAATAATAAAGGCTTCTCTATAGTCATTATTCTGAACTATTTCCAAAGCCTTATACAAACTGTCTACTCTTATAGCGCCCGCTGATTCCCAATCTTGTTGCCTGGTAATAACTATATTTAACCTGCCATTGAGTGGCTTTCCCGACATTGAATCAAAAGTTTTTCTTCCCATAATAATGGGCATTGCCCAAGTAACATTTTTAAAATGCTTCATATCATTGGGCAACTTCCATAGCAGGTCATTGTTCTTTCCAATTGCATTATTTAAAGAAGCAGCAACTATAATTGAAATGGTCATTGTTATAAATTAAGATTCAGCAAAATTTGAAGTTCTAATGTAAAAGATTATACCGCAACCGGGGCTTTTATTCCAGGATGAGATTGATAGTTTTCTAAACTAAAATCTTCAAAATTAAATTCAAAAATGCTTTTTATTGCTGGATTGATTTTCATAGTAGGCAAAGGATAAGGCGCTCTGCTTAATTGTAAATGAACTTGATCCATATGGTTATTATAGATATGAACATCACCAAAACTATGAACAAAATCACCGTATTCTAAATTACAAACCTGCGCAATCATCATGGTGAGTAATGCATATGAAGCGATATTAAAGGGCACTCCTAAAAAAACATCGGCACTACGTTGGTATAATTGGCAACTCAACTTTCCATCTGCTACATAAAACTGAAACAAACTATGACAAGGCATTAAAGCCATTTTAGGCAACTCCGCTACATTCCAAGCACTCACAATCATTCGTCTGCTATCAGGATTGGTTTTTAATTGATGAATTAGATCCGAAATTTGATCAATTAGTTTACCATCTGCACCTTCCCAGCTACGCCATTGTTTCCCATAAACCGGACCTAAATCTCCATTTTCATTTGCCCATTCATCCCAAATACCAACACCGTGGTCTTTTAAATATTGAATATTGGTATCCCCTTTTAAAAACCAAAGCAATTCGTAAATGATGCTTTTTAAATGAAGCTTTTTTGTGGTAACCATTGGAAACCCTTTGGCTAAATCAAAACGCATTTGATATCCAAAACAGCTTTTGGTGCCAGTACCAGTTCTGTCTGTTTTATCAGTTCCATTGACCAAAATATGTTGTAATAAATCGTGGTATGCTTGCATACACAAATTAACAACGAATTTGGCTGATAATAACCTTATGCTTTGTGCTTGTGAAGAAATTGTGGGTTTAAGACTTTTTGTTCGATTTCAATAATTTATTGAAACTAAAAAACCAACCCATATTGCTTACATGGGTATCGATCGATCCAAATTTACCCTGTACACTAAGGCCAAATCCTAAACTTGCCCTGAGGTATACACTTGATTGCTTGCTTGATATATCTTGCTGTCCGGCCGGAAAATCTACTCGTTGAATGTATTTTGCCTGTCCATAAATAAATGGCAATCCGCCTTGTAAGAAAAAAGCCATGGTATTTCTCTTTGATAACATAAAATAATATCGTGTAAAAGGACTAATTCCAATATCAAAGTAATTACTTATGTTTTTTGATTGATATAAAGGCGGGTTTATTCCAACTGATGGTGGAAAATAATTAGACGAATACCTATCAGAATAATAGCCTATAAAACCCATCGCTCCAACCATCCAATTTTTTTCTATAAATTTTCCGTAGGATGGAGAAAGCAACAATCCAACAGCACTTGAGCCATCCTGAACACTTATTTCAGTAGTTGTTCCAAAAAGATCGCTATAAACGGGAGAGAAACCAAGCCCAATAAATGCATTTCCTTTTTCGAAATGCTTATAAATAGGTTTTTCGGTCTGTGCAAATAAAGATGTGCTACAAACAATAAAGAAGCAGAGAATTAAGCTATTTCGCATATTTGTTGGTTTAGGAAATATTAGAAAAAACCGTGCCAATTATTTCCCTTCTCTCCGATTCAATTCTTTGGTGATTAGAGACAACTCCCTACCGGTTTGGCCACTTACACTACTATTCTCTTTGGCTCTGCGCATTAGGTATGGAATTACATCTTTAATCGGACCAAAAGGAAGGTATTTACTTACACTAAATCCTTCTTTTGCAAGATTGAAAGTAATATTATCACTCATTCCGTATAACTGCGAAAAATGAATATTTGGATGATGATGACCGATTCCTTTTTCATCTAATAAACCTGCGGCCAGTAAGTTACTTTCTTCGTTGTGAGTAGCAATGATAACGGCTATTTCTTCGATATGATCAATACAATATTTAACCGCATCATTATAATCGGTATCGGTTGCTGATTTTGTTTTCTGTATAGGTGACAGAGTTCCTTTTTCCAATGCACGCTGTCGCTCTTTTTCCATATATGCTCCACGAACCAATTTCATGCCGAGCTTAAACCCTTGTTGTTTGGCTATTGTATGAGATAGGTGCAAAAAACTCAAACGATCGTGTCGGTACAATTGAAGTGTATTGTACACTATCACTTTTTCTTTATTGAACTCTTCCATCATCTCCATACACAAACGGTCTATCGGATCTTGAATCCAACTTTCTTCTGCATCAATCAAAACACCAATATTTTTTTCTGCAGCAACTTCACAAATTGCATACATCCTATCTCTTACTCGATCCCATTCATTTACTTCTTCTTCATGATCATGAATACCACTTCTTAATCTTGGGGCTTCATTTAAAGTTTGCAATAACTCAAAACGAGCTAGGCCTGTAACTTTAATACTGATGAATGGAATATTGCTTTGACTAGCAGCATATTCAATAACACGAATAAATTCTTCGGTTGCATGATCAAAATTGTCTTCCCCTTCTTTTCCTTCTACGCCATAATCAAGAATTACTTGAATACCATATTTTCCCAATAAATTTCCAACCGTAGCTGTTTCTTCTAGGGTTTCTCCTCCTACAAATTGTTTGAAAATAGTTTTACGAATAATGGTATGAACCAACGGAATACCTGTTTTCATTATGAAAGGGGTAAGTCTAGTACCGAGTTGCACAAACCAAGAGTAGCCCATTGTTCCAAATAAAAAACGGGCACTTTTAAGCTCTTTATCCGTTTTATATGCAAAAGCATTCTCCGTATTGTCGAAAGATATATTCATACTAACATTTGTTCGTACCACGAATATCGGTACACATTGCCTAAGTACGAAACCGTTTTGGCAATATTTCTAAAATATTTTTACCCTGATTAAATGGCTTGGTGATTAAATGGCTGAAGAACCATTTCACTTACTACACCACTAAGGGGTTGTTGACATAAAAACCAGATGGCTTTTGCTGCTTCTTCGGACTGAATCATTTTATCTCTTTGAACCCGAAGATCGATGCTATCCCAAAATGCCGAATCTACACCACCTAAAAAAAGGTTGGTAATTCTTATCTCTGTTCTTTTCAATTCTTCACGGATACTTTGCATCATTCCAACCAATCCGTATTTACTGGCACTATAAGCGGCTGCACCAGCCATGGGTACTTTACCTAAAACACCAGGAATATTGATGATCAATCCTTTTTTTACCAATTTCATTGCTGGTAAAATGGCTTTAGCTAGATAGAAACTTCCAAAAAGGTTAATTTGAAGGGTTTTTTCGAAGTCGGCCGAACTTAAGGTTTCCATGGGCTTGATAATACCAATTCCGGCAGCATTCACCAAAATATCAATAATTGGCGAGATGGCTAGAATTTGTTGAATTGTATTATTAACTGAGTTTTCATCAGCAATATCCATAGTAAAAACACGCTCTTGAGGAATCGCTAAATCTGCAGATAGCTGACTTAATTTTTCGGG
>JBILRH010000032.1:0-14792 GCA_044372715.1 Sediminibacterium sp.
CTTCCATTGATTAATTTTGCTGCATGAGCACCAATACTTCCTGTTGCCCCAACAATTATTACGTGCTTGCCCTTTAAAGTTTCCATTTTATTTGTTTTATAACTTCTATAACATCTACTTAAAGATATTGTTGAGCGAACAGATAAATGATTGTATTTATTCAACTAAAAAATGGAAATTTGTGCCATGCAAATAACTCATACCGAAATATATAAGTATTCCATTCCAATGGTACCATTTACCATTGCAACAGGCACCATGCATTTTGCTCAAAATATATTTATTCGTATTCATACGGATGAAGGAATTGTTGGTGTAGGAGAATGTTCGGCATTTCCAATGATAGTTGGCGAAACACAAAATACTTGTTTTGAAATGGCCAAAGATTTTGCCCAATTATGGAAGGGCAAAAACCCGCTTGAAATTGAACAACGATTAACTGAATTGGATTTGTTTACTGCAAAAAATTATACAGCTAAAAGTGCTTTTGATTTAGCACTTTATGATATTGCTGCAAAACATGCCCATCAACCTTTGTATGCGTTTTTAGGTGGGGAAAATAAAATAGTTGAGAGTGATTTAACCATTGGCATCAACAGCCCTTCAGAAATGGCCAAACAAGCAATTGAATTTGTAGCTAAAGGAGTACATATTTTAAAAGTAAAACTAGGCAAAGACCCAAGTACAGATATCGAAAGAATACATCAAATTAGAAATGCAATTGGATTTTCTACAAAAATCAGAATTGATGCCAACCAAGGCTGGTCTTATGATGATGCCGTTATTGCTTTAACTGCATTGGGAAAATTTGATATTGAATTCTGTGAACAACCCATGCGCACATGGAATGATGAGCAATTGCCAGCATTATGTACCCTTTCTCCTATTCCAATCATGGCAGATGAAAGTGTATATACCCACCATGATGCAGAAAGAATGATTCGCAATCATGCTTGCAAATACATCAATATCAAATTTGCAAAAAGTGGTGGAATACATGAGGCAATTAAAATTAATGCGGTTGCCGAAAAGAACAATATGCCCTGCATGATGGGCGGTATGCTAGAGAGCAGGGTTGCGCTTACTGCTAAAGTGCATTTTGCAGCCGCAATGAACAATATCCATTTTTATGATTTAGACACCTGCCTATTAGGGCATAAAACAGATCCAGTAATCAATGGTGTGCAATACGATGGAATGAAATTAATATTGAGCAATGATTACGGTATTGGAGCCGATGTAGATCAAACATTTTTGGATGGGTTAGAATCAATCATCATTTAATCATCCATCAATAATATCAATCAACACCTATCTTTACCATAGAATGAATACAATGGAAGCAAAAAAAGTAAGTGAAAGTTTAACCATCATGAATGAATTGGTATTACCCAATGACACCAATACTTTCGGCAATTTAATGGGTGGTAGATTGATGTATTGGATGGATATAGCTGCTGGAATAGCTGCTGGAAGACATTCAAATACACCTGGAATGACAGCTTCGGTAGACAATTTAAGTTTTAAGACTCCGATCAAGTTGGGCAATGTAGTTCATATAGAAGCAAAAATGTGCAGAGCCTTCAATACTTCCATGGAGATTCATATCAAAGTTTGGGGAGAAGATTTATTGCATCAATACAAGTATGAAAGCAATGAAGCTTTTTTTACATTTGTAGCATTAGATCCAAATGGCAAACCAAGGCCTGTACCTAAAGTAATTCCTGAGACCGAAGATGAACAGAAATTATTTGAAGGTGCTTTAAGAAGAAGGCAAATCAGATTAATATTGGCGGGCAAGATGAAGCCGGATGATGCCAATGAATTAAAAGCGCTTTTCTTTAAAGACTAATTATTTATCAATCAGGCTCATGAAGTGATGCTTACTCTTTAGCATGTAGGATTTGCTCTGCTCAATAGCTTCCATTACTTGATCTAAAATCTCTTCAACAGATTGGGTATAGTCTATAATCAAAGGTTCTTTAAAACGAACAGAGAGTAAAGACCCCTTCTTTTTAAATGCCAATCCTTTTTTATTAAATGCTCGCCAAAATCCATTGATTACTACTGGAACAACAATAGGTTGGTTGTTCTTGATGATATGAGCAGTTCCCCTTCTGCCTGGAGCAAAAGGTTTAGTTGTACCTTGAGGAAAAGTGATAACCCAACTCTTTTCTAAGGCCTGGTCAATTTTTTGAGTATCGCCTTCTTCTCTTTGTCTACTCACGTCTTTGCCTTCGGCACGCCAAGTTCTTTTAACCGTTAAAGCCCCAGCTAATTTAAATATCCTACTGATCAAACTTCCATTCATGGTTTCTTCTGCAGCAACAAAAAAAACATTGGTAAATGGGTTTAACAAATAATAAGGAATGCCTAACTTATTCTCTTTTCGCCATTTGATGGCACAAAAAATATGAATGAAGGTGATAACGTCGGCAAAATAGGTTTGATGATTACTTACAAAGAGCACATTGCTTTTTGGAAGGTTTTTTAAATGCTCCGTTCCTTCTATTTTGATCTTGTTAATCATAGCAAGACCCGGATAGGTAGCAGCACCCACAACACCATAAACCAGTGAGCGGACAACCTTAATTTGCTTAAATCTTTCGATTAAATTCATTGTAGTTGTATTAGCAAGCGGTGCAAAATAAGCAATGTAAATAAATTGTTAACCATTTATTTTTAAAATTAACTGCTTGTTTAATAACAGACTATGAAGATGCAACAATAAATTTGCAGTACTAAAATAACAAAATGCCACTAAACACAGTCATTTTTGATATAGATGGGTTATTGATTGATAGTGAACCTTTGTGGCAGGAAGCTGCTGCAGAAGTTTTTCAATTATATGGAACTAAAATGAGTATTGAGCAATACAATTCAAGTGTTGGATTGAGAACAAAAGAGTTTGTACACCTTTGGTTTAGCTTTTTTAAAATTCCCCTAAGCGAATCCGAAAGAGCAGAAAAGAAAATTGTAGAGCTGGTTTTACAAAAAATTGAACAGAAAGGAAAGATTTTACCCGGTGTTGCTCATATTTTTGAATTTTTTACCAAACAAGATTTTAAAATTGGATTGGCAACCTCTTCGCCACCTGCATTGATCGACTTGGTTATTGGAATGACAGGTATAGGGCCATTCTTAAATGCTACTGCTTCTGCAGAAGAATTGCCTTATGGGAAACCACATCCTCAAGTATATTTGAATTGTGCCCAAGCAATGAATAGTAGCCCATTGGAATGTATTTGTTTTGAAGACTCATTCAATGGAATGATTGCAGCAAAATCCGCAAGAATGAAATGTGTAGTAATTCCACATGCATATAATAGCAAGGAAGAGAAATGGGGTGCAGCAGATTTAAAATTATCTTCTTTGCAAAATTTTGGAGAACTCCATTTTAATTTATTGAATCAATAAAAAAGCCTCCCGATATTTTTTCGAGAGGCTTCTGATTTAGTTTATAGAACAACTAATTTTTACTTTTTAAATTTGGATGAGGAGCAGGAACAGTATTAGGCCCCTGTTCAGTGGTTCCTTGCAGATCTACCAGATTGGCATCTCCATCTTGAGCATACACAAACAATATTCTTCCTTCAGCAATACCTTGTTTCTCTACCAAATATTTAATCACTGCATTTACACGCTCCCAGCTTTGTTGTTGAGCAGATTTACTGCTTGTTCCATATCCAATCACTTTTACATTACAGGTTGGATTGGCTTTTAAACTGGCAGCTGCAGCGGCTAAAACTGCTTGTGCATCTTTACTCAATTTTGTAGTTCCTTTAAATTGAACACTTGGCAATGTACCTATTGCGCACTCAACTTTATCTGAAGAAGTTGATTTCATGGTACTTATCATGTCTTTGATTTCCTTGCAACATGCAGGTTCAGGACAATTACCAATTCCATCATTATTTACAGGAAAACATTTTTGTAAAGTGAGCAATTCCTTATCTCTGTAATCAGGAACACCATCACCATCAGTATCTTTAGAAACACCATGCGCATCAACAGGAGCGCCCTTTGGCGTATTTGGTTCCATATCAAACTGATCGGTTACTCCATCTTTATCTCCATCAGGTAAGACGAGTTTTGGTAATTTCATGTGCTTAGGAGAATTCATTTCACTATACACAAAATTATTAGGATTGATCCAATACAATGGTTGTACTTTTCTATCTGAATTACCAATATTCACATTTAATCTAACTGTTGTGAAACTGAAATAATCGTTGTTATTGTCTGCTTTGAATGCATCTAAATAATCATATCCTGGTGCAGTAATAATGAATTTCTGCTCTAACCCAACATTCATTTTATCACTGATTTTAAAAGAAACACCAGCACCTACATTTACAGCATGCATCAATGAATACGATTTACGGTTATTCACTGTTTCGCCAAACATAGTTGTAATCAAGCCTTCTTGAGTATTAACCATGCCCGGACGTTGTCCATAAAAAATACTGTATCCGTCAGGTTGAGCACCCAAGGCATTCTTGTATTCTACTTTAGAACCTACCAAACTATAACCCAATAAAACATAGATATTCGACTTTGGATTACCCCGATAATAACTGCTTGTATTTAGAGATGCAATCATATCAACACCTAATATATAAGCCTGATTCTTATAATCAACCTGACCAACAGATCGGCCAAAAGCACTTGGAGTTCCAGCATTCATTAACCCAGATAAAGATCCTCTAACAGAAAAAACATGACCTAGTGCTTTACGCATAGATACTGCTCCGCCAAATCCGATTTTTGAGTTAACATCTCCTAAAATAAAAGAGGGGCCTAATCCGAAACCTAATTCCCACTGATTTCTAGGTTTTGTAGGATAAGGGTATTGATTATTTAAGAATTCATTGAATTGAGGTAGGTCTTTGTTGGCTATTTTAGAAGAATCCTTCCAATCCCATCCCCAATCGGTTTGAGCAAATAGCGATACTTGTACAAATAAAGCCAATGCCACTGATAGTGAAAACTTTTTGATATTCATACTCAATGATTTAAGTTATTAGACAACAAATATACACCAAACGCTGCCTTTTAAGACTAATTTTGACCGTATCAGGCATATATTGCAGCATAATTATAACATGGATTTAGCAAAAAAAGTCATTAGAGCAGAATTAACCCTTTTTGAAGCACATTTTAGGGAGGCAGTAAAGAGTAGAGTTGCTTTACTAGATAGAATTATGCAATACATTGTAAAACGCAAGGGGAAGCAATTAAGGCCCATGTTTGTTTTGCTCAGTGCTAAATTAGGAGGAGAGATTAACGAGAGTACCTTTAGAGCTGCTTCTTTGGTAGAGCTATTACATACAGCCACGTTGGTGCATGATGATGTGGTAGATGAATCGATGGAGCGAAGAGGTTTTTTTTCGATCAATGCACTTTGGAAAAATAAAATTGCAGTATTAGTAGGCGACTATTTATTATCAAAGGGTTTACTCTTATCGTTGAATAATAAAGACCATGAAGTATTGCGCATTTTATCGGAAGCAGTAAGGCAAATGAGTGAGGGTGAATTATTACAAATTGAAAAATCACGAAACCTCAATTTAAAAGAAGAGGTGTATTACGAAATCATCAATGGCAAAACTGCGTCTTTGTTGGCATCTGCTTGTGCAGCTGGAGCTGTAAGCACTTTTAATAACGAGGCAGATGTAGAAAAAATGAGGGTGTTTGGTCAAAAAGTAGGAATGGCTTTTCAAATTAAAGATGATTTATTTGATTATAGCAGCGCAGATATTGGAAAGCCCACCGGCAATGATATCAAAGAAAAAAAGTTAACACTGCCATTGATTTACACATTGAACAATTGCCCTTCTGACATCAAAAGAAAACTGATTCATATTGTAAAAAATGAGAACACTCAGAAAGACAAAGTAGCTTTTGTTATAGACGCAGTTATACAATACGGTGGCATTGCCTATGCTACTGAAAAAATGTTTGCTTTTAGGGATGAAGCATTGGCCATATTGCATGAATTTCCTGTATCTGAAGTTAGAGATGCATTAGAAGAATTGGTTCGTTATACTACCGATAGAAAATATTGATGCAGAAGAGATGGAACATATTACCTGCACCCACTAGCAAAGTTGCGGCATTACAAGAAGCCTTGCACATCAATGCTACTATTTGTTCATTATTGGCACAAAGAGGTTTTGATGATTTTGAAAAAGCCAAACAATTTTTTCGACCATCATTAACAGATTTACACAGCCCATGGTTAATGAAAGATATGAACAAAGCGGTGGAAAGAATTTGTAAAGCTTTTGAAACCAAAGAACCCATCTTGGTTTTTGGGGATTATGATGTAGATGGAACTAGCGCTGTTGCCAGTATGTATCAATTTTTATCGGCTATTCATTCATCAGTTGATTTTTATATTCCACATCGTTACAGAGAAGGATATGGTGTTTCAAAGGCAGGTATTGATTTTGCAAAAGAAAAAGGATTTAGCTTAATTATATCACTGGATTGTGGCATTAAATCGGCTGATTTAATAGCTTATGCTCAATCGATCGGAATTGATTTTATTGTTTGCGATCATCATTTACCAGATGAAATTTTACCACCAGCAATTGCTATATTAAATCCTAAACAAGCAGATTGTAATTATCCATTTAAAGAATTATGTGGATGTGGAGTAGGATTTAAATTAATGATGGCGCTGAGTGAAAAATTGGGTTTGCCTGCCTCGAGTTATTTAGAATACATCGATTTAGCTGCCATTGCAATTGCAGCAGATATTGTTTCTGTAACTGGAGAAAATAGAATATTGGCCTATTATGGAATAGAGAAAGTAAATACTAACCCATCAGTAGGTATAAAAGCCTTGATGGATTTGGCTGGTGTAAAAAAGAAAATGAGTTTAACCAGTTTGGTTTTTGTAATTGCACCAAGGGTAAATGCTGCAGGCAGAATGGATGAAGCCAAAAAAGCAGTTCAGCTATTCATTGAAAAAGACCAGCAAAAAGCCATTGAATTTGCCAATATATTGCACAGCGACAATACCGATCGACGCGAAGCCGATGCAAATATCACTGTGGAAGCATTGGCCTTACTAGAAGCAACGCCAAACAATCATTTAAAACGTTCCACATTGGTTTATCAGGAACATTGGCATAAAGGTGTTGTAGGCATTGTAGCCAGCAGATTAATAGACAGTTATTATAGGCCAACCATTGTTTTAACTAAGAGTGGAGAATATGCAGCAGGCAGTGCCCGCAGTGTAACCGGATTTAATTTATATGAAGCCATACATGCATGCAGGGAGCATCTATTGGGATATGGCGGACATTTTGCAGCTGCTGGTATGACATTGGAGTTAAATCAGATAGAAGCATTCGCTGCAGCTTTTGAAAGAGAAGTAAGCGCTCGAATTACACCTGAACAATTGATCCCTGAATTGGTAATTGATACCGAGATCGAATTCAAAGCCATCACTCCGAGCTTTTATAAAATACTTTGCCAAATGGAACCATTTGGCCCCGATAATATGCGACCCGTTTTTGTTGCACGAGGAGTAACTGATACAGGTTTTTCAAAAATTGTGAAAGACCATCATGTAAAATTTGCAGTAAAACAAAACGGCATCACATTCAATGGCATAGGATTTAATTTAGCGCATAAATTTCCCATACTATTATCGCAGCAACCATTTGACATCGTATTTACCATTGATGAAAATGAATTTCAAGGCAATGTTTCATTGCAATTGAAAGTGGTGGATTTGCTACCTTCAAATAAATAAAAAAGGCCGCTCTTTCGAGCAGCCCTTCTCATGTTTAATATAAGTACTGTTTTAAGCAGTTGCTGTTTCTTTCTGCATCATTTCAACAGTTCTGTTAATATAGTTGGTTAACTCCGACCCTTTCAATAACCCTTGAGACAATAAAGCCAGGTCTGCTAAATTTCTAACTTGCTTGGTTTTTATTTCATCATTGGTTTCTTTGAGTAAGCTTTGATAGATCGGGTGGTTACCATTTACAGTAAGCGTTACTTCATCAGGCATTTGTGCGTAGAAAGCAGTCATTCCACCACCTGCAGCACCCATATCTTTCATACGACGCATGAATTCAGGGCGTGTAGCTACAACAGGAGCAGCATCTACACTCAATCCTTTTACTTCGGTAGTAACATGTAGTTCAGGAATTTGTAAAGTAAACAGCGTTTTTAATTGTTCTGCTTCTTCTTTACTCAACACGGTTTCGCTAGTCTCTTGTTTGTCGATTAAATTATCTACAATATCGGCATCAACTCTAACAAATGTTACATTCTCCCATTTCATTTCCATGGTATTGAGGAATGCAGCATCTACCAATGTTTCCATTTTAACTACTGTATAGCCTTTAGCAACTGCAGCTTGGATATACGCATCTTGTTGAATAGGATTGGTAGTGTACAATACAACTTGTTTGCCCTCTTTATTTTTCTGTGTTGCTTCAGTAGCTGTTTTGTATTCTTCTAAAGTATGGAATTTACCAGCAGTATCTTCCATCACTAAAAATTTATTTCCTTTCTCTAAAAACTTATCGTCGGTCATCATACCGTATTTCACAAACAAGCCTAGGCTCTCCCATTTCTGTTCAAATTCAGTCCGCTCGTTTTTAAAGATCTCTTCTAATTTATCAGCCACTTTTTTGGTGATATGCGAATTGATCTTTCTCACATTCGGATCGCCTTGTAAATAACTACGGCTTACATTCAATGGAATATCTGGGCTATCAATCACCCCATGTAATAACATCAAGAATTCTGGAACAATGTCTTTTACTTCATCTGTTACAAAAACCTGGTTGCAATACAATTGAATTTTATCTTTTTGTATCTCGTAGCTCTGTTTGATTTTAGGGAAATACAATACACCTGTTAAGTTAAACGGATAATCTACATTGAGGTGAATCCAGAATAAAGGCGTTTCTCCAAATGGATATAATTCGCGATAGAATTTCTCGTAATCTTCCTTGGTTAGTTCACTAGGTTTCTTTACCCAAATTGGATTGGTATTGTTGATGGATTTTTCTGCTGCAGCTTCCTCTCCTTCTTTTGGTTTTTCTGGCTCAGCATTTACATCGTTAAAGTAAATAGGAATAGGTAAAAACTTACAGAACTTTTCTAAAATACCTTTTAATTTATGCGTATCTAAAAATTCTGCACTCTCTTCATTTACATGCAAAATTATTTTAGTACCTCTTTGTTTTTTTTCTACTTCGTATAATTCAAACTCAGGACTACCATCACAACTCCAATAAACAGTGGGGGCGTCTTCCTGAAAACTCTGGGTAAGTACTTCTACTTTTGCAGCAACCATAAAGGCACTGTAAAAACCTAAACCAAAATGACCAATTATGCTGGCATCTTTGTATTTGGTTAAAAATTCTTCGGCACCACTAAATGCTACTTGATTTAAATATTTATCTACTTCTTCCTTTGTCATTCCCACGCCACGATCTTCGATGGTAATGGTTTTTTCTTTGGCATCCAAGCTTACATCTATTCTTAATTCTCCTAAATCGCCTTTGGCTTCGCCAATTGAAGACAAGGTTTTGATTTTTTGGGTAGCATCGGTTGCATTACTTACCAATTCACGCAAGAAAATTTCATGGTCACTGTAAAGGAACTTCTTAATAATGGGGAAAATGTTTTCCGTCTGTACACGTATTTGTCCTTTTTGCATAGCAATTTTTTCCTTGCTAGGTCAAAGAAAGTACCAAAAACCTATTTGCTGACAGGATGACAAGCAATAAGAGCTTACTTAAATTTGAAAGTAATTTTTGACAGATTTTACCTCATTTTTTGCCTTGGAAAGGTAAAAAATGACTCCATTTTCTCCATTCAATTGCCCATGATTTTTAATTCATCTAGTTGAAATGCAGTCGTTCGCTTATTTAGAGCATTTGGCAGGTCATTTCCATCATATTTAAATACAATATAGATGGTATTATTAAAACCGTTTAGGCTGATCTTACCAGATTCGGTCCATCTTGATGCAATCCCATTGATTGAGCCCTTCGAAACAATTGTTTTTAATAAAGTCCATTTGGCTTTCCAAGGGCTATTGCCCCCATCATAATTGGTAGAAATAAATACTTGTAAACTGGCTCCATTATCAAAAGCATCTTTGGTTAAAAAACTCAATTGCTCATTAGAAGTATTGTTAAGATTGATGGGAGGGCTAATTAACCAAGCACTTACTAAAGGTTGATTGGTTGCAAATGCACTGATTTCTGCATATCTGTTTCCACTACTCATATTTCCAGTAAATAATTTTCCACCAGATTCTGCAATATTCTTCCAGCCATTGATGGCAATTTCTTTGTTAACAGGAATGGTTTCAAAATCTTCAAAAAACAATTGCTTAGGCCCGCCATTGGTACACCTTAAATTACTCATGGCAATATCTGATGTATCTCTAATCAGCAACTGTTTTTGTGAGCCAAACACAGTATAAATACCAGTGATAGCTCCGTTTCCTCTTGGCGTTTTTATAGAGGCAAAGGAAGCAAAACCGCTGGTTCGTAAATAGATAGTTCCTCCATTACAAATATTCAAAGTATGACTCAGAGTAGCTTTATTAATGGCATCCCCAAATGGTTTGGCTGTATCAGCGGCAACCAATTCAATGGAATCAATTTGAACCAATCTGCTTTGCATTGAATCTTTCAATTGTTCAAAGCGAATTTTTATGGGCAAAGGATTGGCTTCTTTTTTTCCTACTAAAATATATTTTGAAAACAAAGGAGCAGGAATTGGAATTATTTCAGGGAAACTAGGATTGGAATTATCCAACCCTCCTCCCAATTGCAACATACCACCATACGCTCCCAGCCATAACCCATTTAATCGAATAAATAATCTTTGTCCAATCGGATAATCAGCAGCCAAACCAAATCCATCCATTCTTACAGAAATACCAGCGGTACTATCTTGTATCACAATTGTTTTGTAAAAATTATCGGTAGCATCATTGGCTACTACTATACCAGTTATAATTTGGTTATCGATGAGTTTTTCAAAATTCCCTGGTATATGGGCCATTCTTAATGCCCGAATAGACCGATTTGCCTGAACGACAATTCCTGAATAAACTGGTGGCTCATCAAAGTTTTTATAGCAGCTTGGCCATAAAAAAATAGAGAGGAAAACTAAAGTCCAGGAGATATTGGAGAGCTTGTTTTTCATAAATAAAATTTAAAGTCTTAATCGAATACTTAAAGCATAGTTCAACCCATTTAAGTAATAATATTTGGAGGGAAATTTTTGCGTATTGGCATTTTCCATATCAAAGCGCAATTGCTCATACCCACCAGCAATAAAAGATTGATTCAATAAATTGTTTACACTTAAAAACAATTGTATAAAATGATAAACATGTTTTGTTTTGGTATTTACCCGAAATGAGTATGCAGCAGCTAAATCGGCAACAAAAAGATCAGGCAATTTTTCTGGATGAGTAATTGATGTACTTGATTGGCTTGATGAAAGATTTCGAACTGCATCATAGGTTCTTCTCAAAGGATTGAGTGTTAACCAATAATTGGCTAAATAATTACCATTGATACTCAACAAAAAACTACTGGGTGATTGATAAGTAAAACCAATATTGTAAGCCTGTTGAGGCATCCCACCAACAGGGAAATTTTTTATGTACACAATACCATCTTCAGTTGGATAATCTTCGTTATCAATAGCCACACTAAACAATGGTTGGTTGGTATAAATGAACTTTCCAGCTCCTATTGCCATATTGGCTCTCCATCGGTTATGCAATTGCCATTCAGCTGCTATTTCAGTTCCAAAATGCAATTGATGAATATTCCAAAGCAAATAATTGACCAAGTTCTTATAACCATCATGGTAAAAAATACTGGCATTCATTCCATCTCTAAATGAACTCAGGTATCCATTGATTCTTAATTTCAAAGAAGGAGCATTTAAAATATAACCAGCTTCTAATCCAACTATTTTTTCTAATAAAATGGCTGTTTGTTTAGTATCCCTTGTACGTGGAGAAACAAAAACATCATTGGCAGTTGGAGCTTTGGATGCAAGCAATCCATTAACATAAAAATAATTTCTACCATTGTATTTATAGGTAATACCTGCTTTAAATGATGCTGTAGAAAAACGATTGGGCAAAGACTTTCCAAAAGAGTTATTGGGGAAAACTCCATTTTGCATAAACCCCGTTCTACTAAAATTCCATTCGGCCAATTCGAGTACAGCAAATACATCAAATCGATTCATTTGGTAACTTATATTGCCAGTTGCAGTTAGCTTAAATAATTCTAATTGATAATCATAACCAAATACATCACCCACCGAAAGCAAACGATTGGGCCGATTCAGATCGTTTTGTAAACTAGGATCATTGGGCTTTATTGCATCTGCAAAATTATTCCAATCTACATAATGGGTTGCCCCTAATAAATCATTCACCCTTTTAAAATACCTGAATTGTTGCCATTGATAATGTATGCTTGCCCCAATCAATAATCGTTCATTCACTTGTTGGCTCAACCTTGTAACAAAACCCCATTTTTTAGCAGCTTCCGCCCGATCTTCGAGAATATATTTAGCTCTACTAATCAATTTATTATTACCATTTATACCATCAATATCATTGATCATTTCAAAGGAATTCTTATTGATAGAATACATTTGCTGCCAATTGATTTGCAATAATTCAGGTTGACTTTTATACAAATCATTCACTTGCAATTGCAACAATGAATCGTTTTGAAAACTGGGTAAGTAGCGGTAATAATCTGGCCTTGGGTCGGCAGCCCGGTACCAATCTAATCCAGTATTCGAACGCTCAACTACTGAAAAAAACAAACTGGTATTATAGGATACTCCATCTTCACTGGTATGCCCATGAGACAAGAACAATAATGGAGCAATCATTTTTTGCATATTGGCATTTCGTTTTTGCTCATTTTGAAAACCCCAATTAGGGCTGTACATAGATGAGCCAGCAAGTGCGTACAATTCTTTTGTAATTGCGCTGCTTCTTGATGAGTGGATCGCATTACCGAGTAGCGTTAAGGAAAACAAGTGCTGATCAATCTTTTTATCTACAGCCAGAAAAAATGATTGACTTTGATAAAAACTTCCAGGCATTTGAACATTTTCTCCTAAACGTATTCCAATGCTTCCGGCAAATGCCCAACCATTTTTATTCATCGGAACTATTTTAGTAAAAGCAAATCGGTATCGATAATTTCTATTTCCATTGATAAAAGAGAGGGTTGTTTGGGGTCTTAATTTGGATGCTTTTAATTGTAAATAAGTAGAAGACCCCATTGCACCAAATCCAAACAAAGCATTATTACTCAACCCAATTTGTACCGTTGAGTTATTTACAATTTCATTAAGCCCAGTCCAATTATTCCAGGGGCTGCTTCCATCCACCAAATTGATCATGGGCACTTCATTGATAAAAGCTTGAAAATGATCGGCAGCATAGCCTCTTAAGCGATATCTTCTGGATCCAAAATGAAAAGCAGCGGTACTGGCAAACAAATGATTGCCTGCATTTAAAACAGATGGCACAAACGGTTGACTTGTATTTATATCATCGGAAACCTGATTCAGTTCTCCTATAGCATGATCAATACCTGATGTAGCAATAGCTACAGCAACTGAAGAATCAACAAATTGATTTTTTACTTTTTGTTGAATGGCTTTAGACTGAGCAAAAATACTTGGTAAAAAGCATCCATAAATTCCACATAGAAGAACAATCCGTTTCATGCATTTTGAAATACGGATTACAAACAACACGAAAATAATAATCAAATGGGTCTATTGTTTTAAATTCAAAAAATTTGTGTTTTATACGGGTTTATATGCCGTTATAAAAACAAAATAATCAGTATAAATACCAGCTATAAAATGAATGCTTTGGTTATTTTCAAACATCCATGAAAACAATTGTATTCGCTTTATTAATAATGTTGCTTCGAATTGCAGCAACTAATTCAACTACAAAAGAAAACCTAGTTATTGCTTTTTATAACTTAGAAAACTTATATGATACCATTGATAATCCATTGGTGGATGATGATGAGTTTTTACCTTTTGGAGTAAAGCAATACAGTGGAGCTATTTATAGAGATAAATTATTTAAACTAGCCACCGTATTAAGCAATATTGGAAAAACCCATTCGCGCAAAGGGGCTTCTATTATTGGTGTTGCAGAAATCGAAAACGACACAGTGCTATATGATTTAAGCCGTCATTTTTTATTGTATCAATACAATTGGAAATTTATCCACTATGATTCTAAAGATGCAAGAGGAGTAGATGTTGCATTAATCTATAACCCAAAAGACTTTTTTCCTCAAATAGCCAAAACAATTGAAGTAATACTTCCTGGAAAAAGCAAAGAATCTGCTACAACTAGAGATATCCTCTATGTTAAAGGGCAATTAAAAGAAGAATGGATTCATGTATTGGTAAATCACTGGCCTAGTAGAAGAGGTGGAGAAGAAAGAAGTGCTCCTGCAAGAGAATCAGCTGCTGCTTCCTGCAAAAAAATGATCGACTCTATTCAAGCAATTGATCCCAATGCTAAAATTATTTTAATGGGCGATCTCAACGATAACCCTTCCGACAAAAGCATTCGAAAAACTTTGAATGCAGTTGGAACAGTCAAGGGCATTTATCATAATCAACTATATAATCCTTGGGAATCATTCTATGAAAATGGAATGGGCACATTAGCCAATAGAGATGTTTGGGGTTTGTTTGATCAGATACTATTATCAGCA
>JBILRH010000109.1:0-6122 GCA_044372715.1 Sediminibacterium sp.
CGGGGTGCCAGATAAGGCAGAGATAATGGATAAGGAAGAAAATAAATTTATCCGGTTTCATTGGCTCCATTCAGAAAAGAATGAATATTTTGAATTCAGAATAGAAAAAACGGAGATATCCAATCAAACTATTTTGGTAATTAAAGATTTTGCCGAAAAGAATGAAATCAAAGACCAGAGCCAATTATGGCAGTATCAGGTGAAAGAATTGTTTCACCGATTGGGCGCATAAAATACTTATCAATACTTAGATAGCATTGATAAGGCCCTATTAAAATGAATGATTAAAAACTGATCTATACCATCCCACTCTTGCAGTGGGATTTTTTTTGCCAACTTTAAAAAAGGCAATTTGGTTACCGTTTCTCCATTCCAACTACCAATCGGTATGTAATTGGATTTATCAAAATGATGCTGCCATGGGTCTGTTCCAACACCAATGAACCAATCTTTTGTTTCGCTGGTATTTTTTCCAAATAAATTAAAATACCGATCAATAGATGGGCCATATTTAGCCAGATAGGCTCCTTTTATAACCAAATGAATACTACAATGATTGCCCCACCAAAAAAAACTACGAATGGCAAAAATGTCTTCTTCGGTAAAGAAACGTGGAAAATCGAGCATTACATAGGGCAATTGTTGGTATTGTTCACCCCTGGATATTTTGGGGGCTATACCGAATACTGGGGTTTCGTTAAAAGATGTAAATTTTGCTGCATCTGATTGATAGACTGCAGCAACTTGCCCAAACAAGTCATACACTTTCTGAATAATAAGATTCTTTGTTAAAATCCAGTCGGCATTGATCACCAATTCATGTTCCTTTGGCGAAAGTGTTACTTTTGCTTCACTCATAACAACAATATTAAGCCAGGTTAGGTGATAAAAAAACTAGACATACTAATTATCAAATCTTTTATTGGTCCGTTTATTGCGGCATTCCTTATTTCGATCTTTGTTTTAACCATGCAGTTTTTTTGGTTGTACATTGATGATTTGGTTGGAAAAGGCCTGGGCCTATTTACCGTTTTAAAATTGGTTGGATTGGTTACATTGTTTTGGGTTCCAACAGCATTGCCACTTGCACTCCTATTTTCTTCGATTATGACATTTGGAAATTTAGGCGAAAGCTTTGAATTGGTGGCCATCAAAGCAGCAGGAATACCATTATTGCGCTTTATGCGACCACTGCTTATAATCACATTTTTTATAGGTGGTTTGGCTTTCTTATTTGCCAATAACATTATCCCAGTAACCCAATTAAAATTGTCTGCTTTAAAATATGATATCATTGTTTCTAAACCGTCTATTGATATTAAAGAAGGTGTTTTTTATGATAAGATTGATGGCTATGTGATTAAATTAGGAAGAAAAGAAGAAAATGATAGCATCATACATGATGTGGTTATTTTTGAGAAGGGTTACAATTTACAAGACAACTTATTGATTGCAGAAACTGGCGTAATGCGCGTAACAAAAGACAAACAGTTTCTAGAATTTATTTTAAAAAATGGCTGTCGCTACGAAGAAAAAGGTGCTAGAAATGTAAGAAATACCCAGTTTACCAGGATGGGATTTAGTCAGTACAAAAAAGTATTCGACCTGAAAAGTTTTCAAATGAATAAAACAGGAGACAGTGCTTTTTACGACCCCAAAATGCTAAGCATTCGTCAACTCAACCATGCCATTGATTCTTTAAAGCATTTAGACAGTTTTTATGTAAAACAATCAAATAAGGAAATAACTCCTTACTTGCGTTTTGCCAGATACGTAGATACAGGATGGACTCAGTCAATCAAAAACCCACTCCCCATTGTTAAAAAAACAAAATTAATTCCTGATAGTCTACGACTTTCTATACAAGAATCTGCGAATAACCAATTAGCTACTATTAAAGGGTCGGTTGATATGATGGCAAGGGATTACAAAGAAAAATACCAATCATTGCAATTACATGAAATTGAATGGCACCGTAAATTCACCCTATCTATTGCTTGCCTGGTATTGTTTTTAATTGGTGCTCCACTCGGATCAATTATAAGAAAAGGCGGGTTAGGTACCCCATTGGTTTTTGCCATTATTTTCTTTGTGATATTTCATTTGTTTAACACTTTTGGAGAGAAATTTGTGAAATCGGGTCAAACAAATGCGATTGTAGGCATGTGGCTTTCTACATTTATTTTAATTCCAATCGGAGCTTTTCTAATTTTTAAAGCCATGCGCGATTCACAACTATTCAACCAAGAATCTTATTACAGAACTTTCAAAAGAGTTCGTGAATTAATTACTAATTTCAAGGAAAACAAATCCATAAAAAGACATGAAAAAAGTCAATAGCAGAAGGGCTTTTATTAAAACCACCGGTCAAGCAGGTTTAGCAGCAGGTATTGGATTGACTGTTTTACCCCAATTTGGATTTGCCCATTCTAATAATAGTTTTGCCAATTATTTTCAACAACCATTACCATATAGCTACAATGCATTAGAGCCTTTCATAGATGCAATGACGATGGAAATTCACTATACTAAACATGCAGCTACTTACACCAAAAATTTAAATGATGCTTGTGTTGCTGAAAAAGTAGATTTGCATAATACTTCATTAGAAAATCTTCTTCATCAAATTTCAGCATATTCTACAAAGATGAGAAATAATGCAGGTGGTCATTATAACCATGAATTTTTCTGGCAATGTATGAAAGCCGGTAGTTCAACTAAACCAACTGGTAAATTAGCATCTATGATAGATGGATCATTTGGTTCATTGGATACATTTAAAACAGCGTTTACAGACGCGGGTAAAAATAGATTTGGAAGTGGTTGGGTATGGCTGGTTTTAACTGCTGAAAATAAATTGGCTATTGGTTCTACACCAAATCAAGACAACCCTTTGATGGATATCAGCGAATTAAAAGGTAAACCCTTATTGGGATTAGATGTATGGGAACACGCATATTATTTAAAATACCAAAACAAAAGACCTGATTATATGAATAACTGGTGGAACACTGTTAACTGGGATTTTGTTGCTACACAATTAAAATAATCAAACCATGAAAGTTACTACAACCTGGAAAGAAGCGCTGGCTTTTGATACCAATGCAGATGGTCATATCGTAAGATTAGACACAACCAAAGAAGGAGGCGGATTAGACAGTGGCATGAGCCCAAAAAAAATGTTACTGGCTTCATTGTGTGGATGCAGCGGAATGGATGTTGTAGATATATTAAATAAGATGAAAGTTCATTTTACCCAATTATCAATTACAGCAGAAGCCGAACAAACTGATGATCATCCAAAAGTTTTTAAATCAATTGATTTAGTATACCATTGCAATGTAGACCCTGCTGATGAAGATAAATTAAAGCGTGCAGTTAGCTTGTCTATGGAAAAATATTGTGGCATTTCTGCCATGCTGGCCAAGCATTGTGTAATTAATTTCAGTACTGTACTCATTCATTAATTATATTGTCCCAGTGATATTTCGAATATGCCTGCAACTAATCAATACCTTTTTAATAGAGTCATTGAGCATATTTAAATGAAATTGGGTTAGTGCTCATCAGTATTGTAAACCGGAGTCAACAACAATCATTTGGGTTCTAATTTGCCGGAAGGCATTGGCCATAAACAATTAGTACCCCTATATTGCTTGGCCTATTTTATTGAATTACCTTGCTTTAAATTGTTTATGTGAAAAAGAGCTTGCAAAACTTTACTATTCAAAAATGGATTACTGTTTTAAGTATCCTGCTCTTTTTGGCAAAAATTACCGCATACTACATCACTTCATCCTTAGCAATTCTTTCAGATGCATTGGAAAGTATTGTAAATGTAATTGCAGGTTTTATAGGGCTTTATAGTTTGTATATAGCAGCAAAACCAAAAGATGAGAACCATCCTTATGGACATGGCAAAGCAGAATTTGTATCTGCTGCTGCTGAAGGTAGTTTGGTAATTGCTGCAGGAATCATCATTATTTATGAAACTGTTCAAAACATTTTACAAAACACCCAAATAAAAGCATTAGACCATGGTATTTGGCTGATTGCAAGTACGGCCCTTTTGAATTATGTAGCAGGCGCCTATTGTATTAGAATGGGTAAAAAGAATGACTCCCTTGCTTTAGAATCTAGTGGCAAACATTTACAGATAGACACCTATTCAACAGTAGGAGTTGTACTGTCTATTGCCTTGATTTATTTTACCAAAATTTACTGGTTAGATAAGGCTATTGCAATTGCATTAAGCATTTGGATCATGTACAATGGTTATACCATATTGAGAAAATCATTGGCAGGAATAATGGATGAAGCAGACTTGGTTTTGCTCAATCAATTTATTGATGAATTGAATAAACATAAAAAAGTGAATTGGGTTGATCTACACAATCTAAGAGTAATCAAATATGGTGCTTTGTTGCATATAGACTGCCATCTTACACTTCCATGGTATATGAATATTCATGAAGCACATAAAGAAATTGATGCGTTATCGGATTTGATTAAAAATAAATTTGGCGATGCAATTGAACTATTTGTTCATACCGATGGATGCCTAGACTTTAGTTGTGCTATTTGTACTAAAACAGATTGCCCTGTTCGAAAGCATCCATTTCAGCAGCAATTGATATGGACTTTGGATAATTTGGTATCAGATCAAAAACACAGCATTTAGCTTCTTGCTAAATCCATAACTTTGTACCCTACTTAAAAGCATTTTATGACTAGTTGGAAAGAATATCAAAACGCCAATAAAGATCGATTTCTAAATGAATTACTCGATTTATTGAGAATACCCAGTGTTAGTGCTAGAACAGAGCACAAAACCGATATGCTGCATTGTGCAGATGCTGTAAAAGCGCGACTGCTAGAAGCAGGTGCTGATACAGTAACCATTTATCCTACCGATGGTCATCCGATTGTATATGGAGAAAAAATGATTGATCCTAGTAAACCAACTGTTTTGGTTTATGGACATTACGATGTTCAACCAGCGGACCCCATTGAATTATGGAAAAGTGGTCCATTTGATCCAGTAATTATTGATGGTAAAATTTTTGCCCGTGGTTCTTGTGATGACAAGGGTCAATTTTACATGCATGTAAAAGCATTAGAAACATTTACAAAAACCAATACGCAACCTACAAATATTAAATTTTTGATTGAGGGAGAAGAAGAAATTGGAAGCCCTAATTTAGCCACATTTGTAAAAAATAACAAGGAACTACTCAAAGCCGATGTAATTCTTATCAGTGATACTTCCATGTTAAGTATGGAAAACCCTTCCATCGATATTGGTGTTAGGGGATTGAGTTATATAGAAGTTGAAGTAACTGGCCCGAATAGAGATTTACACAGTGGGGTTTACGGAGGTGCAGTAGCTAATCCGATAACGATGTTGGCAAAAATGATTGCATCTTGTCATGATGAAAATAACCATATTACCATTCCTGGATTTTATGATGATATTGTAAACACTACTGATGCAGAAAGAACAAAAATGGCTCAAGCTCCATTTGATGAAAAGGAATACAAAGCTGATTTAGGAGTTGAGCATTTATGGGGAGAGAAAGGCTTTACAACCAATGAAAGAACTGGCATAAGACCAACATTAGAGGTGAATGGTATTTGGGGAGGCTATACAGGTGAAGGTGCTAAAACAGTATTGCCTTCAAAAGCATTTGCAAAAATTTCTTGCAGATTGGTACCAAATCAATCTTCGGTAACAATCACTGAAAAAATATTGAACTATTTTAAATCGATTGCACCAGAAGGCGTTACCGTAAAAGCATCCGAACACCATGGTGGAGAACCTTATATGACACCGATTGATTCCATTGCATATAGAGCCGCTTCAAAAGCAATAAAAACTACATTTGGCAAAGAGCCTATTCCAGTAAGAGGTGGGGGTAGTATTCCTATTTGTGCTTTATTTGAAAAAGAATTGGGATTAAAAATTGTATTCTTAGGTTTTGGTTTAGACAGCGACAATTTGCATAGCCCGAATGAAAAATACAATGTGTTTAATTTTTACAAAGGCATTGAAACCATTCCTTATTTCCATCAATATTTTGCTGAAATGAATGCATAGCAATGGCAGTTGAAAAAGATAAATT
>JBILRH010000110.1:0-6046 GCA_044372715.1 Sediminibacterium sp.
GTCTGATCAAAAAAAAGTTTTTAAACCATTTGTTGCTCCCGAAAGCAATATGGCTGAGCTTACTGTAAAGTCTATTTTATTGGGAAGTTTATTCGGCGTAATTTTTGGAGCAGCTACTGTTTATTTAGCACTCAAAGCTGGTTTAACAGTTTCGGCTTCAATCCCAATTGCAGTAATTGCAATTACCTTGGGAAGAAAGTTTTTTAAAACCACCATTTTAGAAAACAATATTATTCAAACTACTGGTTCTGCAGGAGAAAGTATTGCTGCTGGAGTTGCATTTACATTACCAGGATTTTTGTTTTTATCCTCGCCTAGTAGTGCTGAGTACTTTAATTATCTCACTATTTTGATTCTCGCAATTATTGGAGGCATTTTGGGAACATTGTTAATGATCCCATTGCGCAAAGCATTAATTGTAAATGAGCATGATAATCTTCCTTACCCCGAAGGAACAGCATGTGGTGATGTTTTAAAAGCCGGAGAGAAGGGTGGCGATTTTGCAAAAACGGCTTTCTGGGGATTGGGTGTTGCATTTACATATGCAATACTTCAAAAGATTTTGCATGTAATTGCTGAAACACCATTTTATGCAACAAAGCAGATCAATAAATTTTTTCCTTCTGCTAAAATAAGTGGTGAGATCACACCGGAATACATGGGTGTTGGTTATATCATCGGACCCAAAATAGCTGGTGTATTGGTAGCTGGTAGTGTTTTAAGTTGGTTGGTATTTATTCCTTTGCTATCTACATTGGTTCCTGGTGATATAATTGCAATGCAATTAATCAAATTGGGATATTTAGTGGACATTGCTAAAGCAGGGGGCAAAGGAGGATGGGATCCTGTTACACATCAATTTGCTGATTATTCTGCAGCCATCTATTATGCCTATATCCGTCAGGTAGGAGCTGGTGCTGTTACAGCAGGAGGAATTATCACATTAATAAAAACCATTCCAACCATTGTGAAATCTATTAAAGGAAGTTTCGCTTCTTTGAAAAATAACAATGAGCCAGGGGCTGCTGCTGTTTTGAGAACGGAGAAAGACCTTAGTTTAAAAGTAGTTGGATTTGGAAGTTTAGCATTGATTGCATTGATTGCCATACTTCCACAAGTACCAGGTGATAGTTTTATTCAGAAATTATTAATTGGTGTATTGGTGATTTTATTTGGAGCATTATTTGTTACAGTGTCTTCTAGAATTGTTGGCTTAATTGGTTCTTCTAATAATCCCATTAGTGGAATGACCATTGCAACAGTTATGGGCACCAGTTTAATTTTTTTGAGCGTAGGCTGGACAGGTCAGGCATTTGAGCCATTGGTTTTGGTTGTGGGTGGAATGATTTGTATTGCTGCTGCCAATGCTGGAGCTACATCGCAGGATTTAAAAAGCGGATACATTGTAGGAGCAACACCAAGAAATCAGCAAATCGCCTTATTTGTAGGGGCAATTGTTTCTTCTATAGTAATTGGATTAACGGTGAAATTCTTGGATCGTCCAACAACTGAAATGGTGCAGCAAGGTATAAATCATGCAATTGGTTCGGATAAATATCCAGCACCACAAGCAACGTTGATGGCTACTTTGATCAAAGGAATTCTTTCTCAAAACCTCGATTGGCAATATGTGGTAGTAGGCATATTCTTAGCCATCACCATGGAATTGTGTGGCATAAAATCATTGAGTTTTGCGATTGGTGTATACTTGCCTTTGGCTACCACTTTGCCTATTTTTATTGGTGGTGCAATCCGTGGATTGGTTGAATCGAAACAAAAGAAAGAAAACACAACCCTAAATGCCGAAGAAGAAGAATTGGGCAAGGGTAATCTTTTTGCAACTGGATTGGTTGCAGGAGGTGCAGTTGCCGGAGTTGTTATTGCATTTTTAGCTGGGTCTGATTTCGGGGAGAAATTCCTCAATGCAGTGAGCTTGGAGTCAGAAATAGTGGGTGTTCTGTCTCATGGAGGATATTTTATACTGGGAACAGTACTGTTCGCTTTAATGGGTACTATCTTGTATAAGGTAGCAATAAAGAAATAACAGGATTGGTAGATGTACTAATTAATGATATTCATAAGCTTCAAAAAGTCTGGGAATACCCAGACTTTTTTGTTAAGTATACGTACCTTAATTAAACCTTTCTGATCAAATATTGTCTAATACAAAAATTGGAGCTATGCAATTCAAAAGAATATTTAAATTGCTACTAGTAGCAGCTGGATTAACTGTTTTTAGCTCTTTTACTGATAGCTCATTTGTAATTAATTCGAATAGAGTTAAAATGCCCTATAAAAAATATGGCTATTCCGAAAGGCAGGCAGCAGCGCGTTTATTAGATCGATTTAGTTTTGGCGCCAAACCTGGGCAAATAGATGAAGTACTAAAAATTGGGATCGATCAATGGATGGAAGAACAGCTTGAAGGGAAATTGCCCGATGTTGATGTAGAACAAAGACTAAGCGCTTATCAAACACTGGCTTTGGATAATGAAACGATTGTAAATACTTACATGAATGCAGGGCAAGTAGTTCGTTTTGCTGCAAAGCATGGTTTAATAGATAGAGATACAATAAAGGGAGATAACAAAAAAGAATACCAAGAAAATCTAAGGCAGCTCATGTTAAAAGAAGGATTTAAACCAATTCTTCAATTGCAAAATGAACTCATTAATCAAAAAATTATTCGAGCAGCATACAGTAATAACCAATTACATCAATTGCTTACAGATTTCTGGTTCAATCATTTTAATGTTTCCATCACCAAACAACAATGCCAACAATACATCCTCACCTATGAGCGAGATGCCATTCGCCCAAATGTAATTGGCAATTTCGAAACTATCTTAGAAGCTACAGCAAAGCATCCTGCAATGCTAGAGTTTTTAGACAATGCAAATAGTGTTAGTAATAATAATAGTGTAGTAAATAAAAGGGGTAATGCTTTTGCAGACAGGCAATTAAAACAAAAAGCAGATGAAATGATGGCAGCCAATCCTGCTGGTGCTGAAATGCTCAATAAAACCATACAAGCAAAGAAATTGCAGGGCTTAAATGAAAACTATGCACGCGAAATAATGGAATTGCATACCATGGGGGTAGATGCTGGATATACGCAAGAAGATGTTACTTCAGTGGCAAGAGCTTTAACTGGATGGAGTGTAAGGCCATTAATTAAAGACGCACCTGCTAGAAATTTATTAGAAAGGGCTGAAAAAAATAATTTAGAAAAAAGAGGATTTGTATTGGAAGGAGATTTTTTATTCCGAGCAGATAAACATGATGATTCAGCAAAACTTATTTTGGGTAAGCAATTTCCAGCAAATGGCGGATACAAAGAAGGTAGGGAAGTAATTCATCTATTGGCTACCAATCCAGCAACAGCAGAATTTATTTGTAAAAAATTAGCAACTCGCTTTGTAACTGATACGCCTTCAGTTTCATTGGTGAAGCATATGGCTACTACCTTTCAAAAAACAAATGGCAATATTAAGGAAGTATTAATAGCAATGGTAAATGATCCAGCATTCTGGAATACCAAAATTGCCAGCCAAAAAATAAAATCTCCTTTTGAGTTGGTTATTAGTTCGGTTCGAGCAACCAATACGGATATTCAACAACCTT
The DNA here is from genome assembly GCA_044372715.1 of Sediminibacterium sp. Classification (GTDB taxonomy): domain Bacteria; phylum Bacteroidota; class Bacteroidia; order Chitinophagales; family Chitinophagaceae; genus Sediminibacterium. Next base: position 3,625 of record JBILRH010000110.1, read on the forward strand.
TTCAATTGTACAATTGGTGCAATAGAATGGGTCAGAAATTTTATTTTTATCAAGCACCAACAGGGTTTCCGGATAGAGCATCTTATTGGATTAATACAGGAGCTTTATTAAATAGAATGAATTTTGGATTGGCTTTTGCATCGCAGAAGATTCCTGGAATTAAGTTTGATTTATTGGCTTTGAATAACAATCATGAGCCAGAAAGCCCAGATCAAGCTTTGATTGTGTACAGTAATATTTTTTTACCAGAAAGAGACCAGGCGGCCAATATTCAACGATTGAGTGCGATGGTGAGAGACAATACAGTTGCAGATAAAATCAGTCAAGCAGCTGAAAAAAATAGCCCACCTCCAGCAAATGATATGATGAGTGAGGAAATGATGAACAGCAGAGGTAAAGCAAATAAGGGAAAAGCGAGTAAAGAAAAAGAGGTGCTTGGTAGAAAAAACAAACCAATGAACATGCAATATTTAGCAGGAAATAATACCATGGTTGCTCAGGTTGCAGGTATCATTATTGGGTCGCCAGAATTTCAAAGAAAATAATCATGACAAACAGAAGAGCTTTTATGAAATCGGGTGCAATGGCTTTGTTTGCAACAGGCATTGCAGGAGGCATTCCTTCATTTATTGCGAAAGCTGCCAACAGTGTTAAGTCTAATTACCTCTTCAAGAAAAACAAAACACTGGTATGTATTTTTCAGAGAGGAGCAATGGATGGATTAATGGCTGTTAGCCCCTATTCCGATCCAAATTTAAAGCGTATGCGTCCATCTCTATACATGAGCCCTGCGCAAACAGAGGGGAAACAATTTGATTTGGATGGCCGCTTTGGATTGCATCCTTCTTTTGAATCTTTGAATCCATTTTTTGGAGAAAATAGAATGGCGATTGTACATGGAGTTGGAAGCCCGAATACAACACGTAGCCATTTTGATGCGCAAGATTATATGGAGAGTGGCACACCGTTTAGCAAAGGCACTCCAAGTGGTTGGTTGAATAGAGCTGTTGGTTTAATGGGCCATGATGCTACTCCTTTTAGGGCAGTGAGTTTAACCAGTGCAATGCCCCGAAGTTTGTATGGAGATAATGAAGCACTTGCTATTAATAACCTACAAGATTTTGCTATTCAAATGCGCGGAAATCCAATGGCAGCAAATATGGCATCGGGTTCATTTGAAGAACTCTACGATCAAACAAGTAATACTATTTTAAATAAAGCAGGTAAAGAAAGTTTTGATGCGTTGAAAATGCTCAATGTCAATAATATTAAAAATTATCAACCAACAGCAGGAGTTGTTTATCCCAATAGCCCATTGGGAAATTCATTAAAACAAATTGCCGTTTTGATTAAAATGAATATTGGAGTAGAAGTGGCATTTGCAGAAAGCGGTGGTTGGGATACGCATTTTAACCAAGGAGCAGCGAATGGAACTTTCGCCAGAAATGCCAGAGATTTCAGTGATAGTATAGCAGCTTTTTGGAAAGACCTTGCTGCCTATCAGGATGATGTTACGGTGATGACCATGACTGAATTTGGTAGAACAGCTGCACAAAATGGTACTGGCGGAACCGATCATGGAAGAGCCAGTTGTTTATTTGTTTTGGGCAATGATGTGAAGGGCGGAAAAGTGTATGAAAATATAGGTTCATTGGCAAAAGAAAGTTTAGAAGATGGAAGGGATTTGCCAGTGAGTACAGATTTTAGAGCAGTGTTTAGTTCTGTTGCTAACGGACATTTACAGATTAATAACAATGCAGTGTTGTTTCCTAAATGGGAAGGACGAGGGGTTGGAATTATGAAAGATGAATTATGAAAGGTGAATTATGAAAGATGCGCTATTGGGTGGTTAAGTTATGGAGATATTGATTAAATTGAGGAAAATTGATCAATGCATTGGCGTTTGTTTAAATTCTGTTCTCCCTTTATTGTTTTTGGCTTAGCATGGATATCATTTAGTGCAAACGGTTGGCTTTGTTTTTTGCCATTGATTTGGGCATTTGCTTTTATTCCATTGGTAGAATTATTTATATCCCCTGATGAACATAATTTAGATGCAGCTGAAGAAGAATTGGCCAAATCTGATAAGCGATATGATTACTTATTGTATTTAATTGTACCCTTTCAATTCGGCTCCTTATTTTACTTTCTCTTTTCTTTACAAGATGCTACGCTGAGTGCAATTGATATAACAGGGAGAATTATCAGCATGGGTTTACTCTGTGGAATTTTTGGTATTAATGTTGGGCACGAATTAGGCCATCGAGCCAATCGATTTGAACAGTTTTTGGCGAAAGCATTGTTGTTGAGTTCTCTCTACATGCATTTTTTTATTGAGCACAATAAGGGGCATCATAAAAGAGTGGCAACAATTGAAGATCCAGCCAGCGCAAGGTTGGGGGAATCTGTATTTGCATTTTAC
>JBILRH010000111.1:0-6013 GCA_044372715.1 Sediminibacterium sp.
AGCACATTCGATTGCTCGTTACATGCAGGTATTACAAATGCGACCATCTTGCTCATGTTGCAGGTATTTTAGACAAATGAATTTTCCAACAACTGATTACTATCCAGCACCAGATGATGAAACAAGGTAAAGCTTTCAAAGAATATGCTAGTATAAAATTGGTTCTAATATAGGGTGGTATGATGTCGGTAGGAGATAAAATGGTCAACAAAAATAATAGCCATACTGTTGCTTTTACTGCAGTTGAAATAGGCTTTTGCTGTGCAATAAACCAAAGAGCAGCCCCTGTTACTGCAATCACAAATGTGGGACTTTCTGCAGCTGAACTAAATATCACAACTGAAATTAGTACCAGTGCTAAATAGTATAATTTAAAATAAGGCTGATCTTGATTTTGTTTTTTTAACAATGGGATACCAAATAACAGCCCTGCAATGGCAATAATTGGAAAATCAATGGGTCCGTAATATTTAAATATTCTACGAATCATTCCAGGAACAGAAATATCCTGCATTCCTGCTGTTCTTGAATTATCTATGTTTTGCTGGTTTCTTCTAATGATTTGGTAATACCAATCCTCATAGCTCTGAACAATGTAATCATAACTTGAATAAAGAATCGGGGCTGCAATAATTAAGGTTAACCAAAGCAATAAAGAAATAAGAAATTGTATTTTATTTTTAGAAAAAAAGAAAAAAGCCAATCCCGCAACTCCATATAATTTAGTTAAAATACCCAACGCAATAAATAAAGTTGCTATCCAATCTTTGCCACGTAATGTGAATACAAAAGTAAAAATAAAAAAAGCGGTAAACATTGGATTGAACTGAACATTATGTATGGATGTCATCATTTCAATCAGAATAATCCAATACAAAATGATTTTTTGTTTCTCCTCTACAGGTAGCATTTTAATTGCAATAAATAATGCAGTTGCATTTGCCATAGCCCATGCGAAGCATCCTATATAAGTGGGCAGTAAAGCAAAAGGAGCTATCACCAACGAGAATGCGGGGCCATAATTATTAAATGAAACGTATTCGTCTGGATAATGGCTAAATAAATATTTTTCTTGCACTACATGTTTGAATACTCCTTCAAATATTAAATAATTATCAATTCCAGTAAGACCTCTACTCATCTCCAAAACAACTGCAACCGCAGCCAATAAAAACCAAATACAATAGATTAGGTAAATAGATCCAAATTTGGCTGTTGCCCATTTATGAAAAATAATTTTCTCTATTTTTGAACTCATTCACGCTCTTTTTTAAAAAACACCATAATGGAAACGCCCGCGGGAAAACGAAATCCCCATTTCAGTAAATAATAATCAATTGAAAAAAATCCTGATAACAAGTTATTAAAAAATCCTTTAGTACCAAAAATGGCATGATCTGATTCTATTGTCTGTTTTTGCTCCCCCTTTAATTTACTGATTCCTGTTGCTAATAAACGAAATATGGCAATTGGCATAAACAGGATAGCATTGAAATAAGTTTGATAAACAACTCTGCCTTTGTGTTTTTTTAATAATCCCAGCAATTCTTTTTTGTTATACCTTCTACAATGTTGGTTAATTACATCGTGCTCCCCCCATAAAAACATATATGCGGGTACAGTGATGGCGATGTAACCTCCAGGCTTACAAACCCTTATCATTTCGTCAATTGCCTTTGCATCGTCTTCTACATGTTCAATCACATCAAATGCACAAACTAGATCGTATTGATTATTTTCAAAAGGCAGTTCAGTAATGGAACCTTGAATAATGGGCGTGCTTAAAAAGCTTTTTGTGAATTGGAAACAATTTTCATCATATTCAACAGACATTACATTACCAAACCGAGTTAGCATATCCGAAGTTGAACCAGTAGCGGCGCCAATATTTAAAGAAGAAATATTGGTTGGTGTACTTAATAAATGGGTGATACGCTCTTCAAGAATTGCTCTTCTGACGGTAAACCACCAGTTTTCTCTTTCTAATTGATAATATTCTTTAAAGTAGGATTGTTCCATAAAAAAGAAGTAGGTCTAATTGAGCTAATGAAGTGCTATTACGAAAATAGCTAAAAACTACACTGCTGTATTAAAAAACGTTAAACCATCTATTTTTTTTACTTTTGCTCCTCTAAAATATTTATCAATGAGCAAAGGTCCAATTTCACAGTTTATTCAACACCATTATCGTCATTTTAATGCAGCCGCTTTAGTAGACGCTGCTAAAGGATATGAAACCCATTTATTGGAAGGTGGAAAAATGTTGGTGAGTTTAGCAGGAGCCATGAGTACCGCTGAGTTAGGTATTAGTTTGGCTGAAATGATTCGTCAGGATAAAGTGGCCATTATCAGTTGTACAGGAGCCAATTTAGAAGAAGATATCATGAATTTGGTAGCTCATAGCCATTACAAGCGTGTTCCTAATTATAGAGACTTAAGCCCTCAGGAAGAGTGGGATCTATTAGAGAACCATTACAATCGTGTTACCGATACTTGTATACCTGAAGAAGAAGCATTTAGAAGATTGCAAAAACATATTCATAAAATATGGGCTGATGCTGATGCAGCTGGAGAGCGTTATTTTCCACATGAATACATGTACAAAATGCTGAACAGTGGCGTACTCGAACAATATTATGAGATCGATCCAAAGAATAGTTGGATGTTGGCAGCAGCAGAAAAAAATCTTCCTATAGTGGTTCCAGGATGGGAAGACAGTACAATGGGAAATATTTTTGCTTCTTATGTAATTAAAAATGAAATGAAAGCCAGTACCATGAAGAGTGGTATTGAATATATGGTATGGTTAACAGAATGGTATCGTGCAAATAGTAGTGGTAAAGGGGTTGGATTTTTTCAAATTGGCGGTGGTATTGCAGGCGATTTTCCGATCTGTGTAGTACCAATGATGTACCAAGATTTAGAATGGCATGATGTTCCTTTCTGGAGTTATTTCTGTCAGATCAGTGATTCTACTACTTCTTATGGTTCTTATTCTGGAGCAGTTCCTAACGAAAAAATTACTTGGGGTAAATTGGATATTCATACGCCTAAGTTCATTGTAGAAAGTGATGCAACGATTGTGGTGCCGTTGATATTTGCGTACTTACTCGGTTACTAGTTATTGGTTATTGATTGATTTGTCAGTACAATAAAAAAGCCTCGCTTTGTGAAACATTGCGAGGCTTTTAACTTTTATTTTGAATCTCTTAATTCATCTTTCATCTTTCTGCTTTCATCTTTCATCTTTCATAATTCATCTTTATCTCGCCGGCATCGTTAAAGGAATATCTCTCTTGAGCATATTGTCTCTATTGGCCATTTCCCAAGCGGTATGAAAAACCAATTTTGTTCTCTTCTGCATTAATTCAAAATTAATTTTTTCTACAGTATCACCAGGTTGGTGGTATTCTGCTTTTAACATACCATCATAGAAAAACAAAATAGGAACACCTTTACGTGCAAAATTATAATGGTCGCTTCTGTAATAAATTCTGTTTTGGTCTTTAGGGTCATCGTATTTGTAATCCAAAGTCATATTTACATGCGCTTTGTTAGCTGCTTCATTAATAATTGGTAAATCACTGCTTAATTTATCATGACCAATTACATAAATATAATTAAGTGTATCGCCCGTTTTTCTTTCTGTATCTACTCTGCCAATCATATCTGTATTTAAATCTACAGAGGTTTTATCCAATGGAAATATAGGATTGTCTGAATAATATTGAGAACCCCAAAGGCCTTTTTCTTCTCCAGTTACAGTCATAAATACCAATGTTCTGCGAGGCTTATTGCCTTTTTTAGCAGCTGTAGCAAATGCTTCTGCCATCTGCATTACACCTACTGTTCCAGAACCATCATCGTCGGCTCCATAATAAATCACATCGCCTCTTTTTCCAAGGTGATCATGGTGTCCTGTCATGAAAACATACTCATCTTTTTTATCTGTTCCTTCTACAATCCCAATTACATTGCTGGTTTCTAGGGTAGTAGATTTTTTATCTGCAGTAATATTTAATTCAGCAATATATTTTCCTTTGGTTAATGCAGCTAAAGCATCACTTGAAAGTTTAGCTGTTCTTCCTGCTAATGCAGAAGCAATTTCTTCTGAAACAGTCACCATCATAAAAGGAGCTCCAGTTGGTTTATTCATATAAATATTCCCTTTTACAGGAGTTGCTGTTTTACGAGGAAAGTCTTTTGAAACCAAAACGATGCCAGTTGCACCAGCATTTCTTGCTAAAGCAGCTTTCGCAGCGCCTGAAACAGGGCTGGGAGTTCTTGATCCTGCAACAACCGCTGGAGCTTTATATCCTGCAGGTGCTCCGTCTAAGATCATTACTGTTTTTCCTTTTACGTCTAATCCTGCATAATCATCTATGGCTGCAGCTTTGTCAACAATTCCAAATCCTACAAATATCAATTCATTAGAACTATTGGTACCTGTAGAAACGGATTGTAAAGACATCATATAATCTTTATCCCAATTGTATAATTTTCCATTCACCCTAAATTCAATACTAGCTAATTCATCTTGGTAAACATTAAAATACTGCTGATAGCTTGTGCCATTTCCTGGTTTCAGACCTATATTTCTGAAATGGTTTTCAATAAAAGCAGCTGCTCTTCTTTCCCCTGGCATTCCTGTTTCTCTTCCTTCCATTTCGGCACCAGCTAAAATGGTTAGTTTATCTTTCATAGACTGAGGGGTAATTACTGCAGCATATTTCACTGCTGGACTTTCTTTTTGTGCATTGGCAAAAACTGTAATGCACAGTAATGATGCCACTAACCATTTTTTCATCATGAGTTGTTTTTTAGTTACAAGCAATTTTTCCAACACGAGTTGCGTGTCGGCCACCTTCGAATGGTGTATTCATAAATATGTCTAACATTTGTTCTGCTAAAGCTAGTGCAACAAAGCGAGCAGGTATACAAATCATATTTGCATCATTGTGTTGCCGAATGAGTTGGGCAACATCATTTTGCCAGCTGAGACCAGCGCGAATACCCTGGTGTTTGTTGGCAGTGATGGCAACCCCATTTGCCGAACCACAAATGAGAATTCCAAAAGCAGCATCTCCTTTTTCAACGGCAGTTGCTGTTGGATGAGCAAAGTCGGGATAATCAACCGAATCGGTAGAGTAGGTGCCGAAATCGGTCACTTTATATCCCTTTTCATTCAACCATTTTACCAATGCGTTTTTATAGTCTAAACCCGCATGGTCAGATCCTATGGCAATTGGTAAAGCAGCATTAAATACATAACTCATAACCCTTAATTCAAAATTTTAAAACTATATATAGTATCTCTTATCTCATATCTCATATCTCATATCTCTCATCTCTCATCTCTCATCTCTTCTCTCATATCTACTAATCCCATTCTTTATCTTCTTCTTCTTTATTTTGTTTGTAAACTCTAGCGGATACCAAGATACTTAATTCATACAACATCCATAATGGAATAAATACAATTAATTGACTCATCCAATCCGGACTAGGTGTTATAAATGCAGCAACAATCAAGATAACTACGATTGCATATTTGCGGGTAGTTCTTAAAAAAAGGGGTGTAATGATTCCAATCTTTGTAAGAATGAATGCCAATACCGGTAATTCAAATGCCAATCCGCAACCTAGAATAATATTGGTTAAATTATCTAAATAATCAGCAAAAGTAGGCCGAGTAACGATCATATTTTCGGTACCCAATTGAAAACCAGCTAAGAAATTAAAGGTAAAAGGTCCCAATAAAAAATATCCAAAGGCTGCGCCTGTGAAGAAAAAAAAGGAAACCCATACGATAACAAAACGGGTGCTCTTTAATTCTTTTTCTTTTAATGCAGGTTTTACAAAACGCCAAAATTCCCAAAAAATAATGGGGAATGCTATAATAATACCCCCTACAAATGCCATTGTAATGCTACTCAAAAATTGACCACCAAATGTGGTACTCTGCATAGTCACTTGCACTGGAGGCATACAAAGCGCATCTCCTAAATGAGCC